>NZ_JANZMJ010000017.1:0-122290 GCF_025175645.1 Peribacillus aracenensis | reverse complement strand
TCTGGGATTCAATTGCTCCATTCTTTTACCAGTCGTTTCATCGAAATGACGTCTCTGTCGAATAAAGAAAATGAGGGACGCTGACAGTGTCAACATCCCATACGACTGCCCGTCGCACAAAAAGCTGTCTTGAGGACAGCTCTGAACAATAACCATTGCAATAAAATAATGATCCTTACGGTATGACACTGCCTCCATCGTCTAATCGATAAAATCCTGTCATTTCCGTTGAATGAACCACCATCTTGTCTCCGGGTTTAGCTGATTCAATGAACGGGAGTGTTGTGACGGTGTTTGATGTGCTGATTATTATCCATTTAAAAAACCAATTGAACCAACATCATGTAGACAATCGTTCCCCCCGCTATGGAAAGGAGCATCATTTTCTTCCAAATGTGAAGCAGGGCAACTACCGCTATCGCCATAAATTCAGGGAGGCCATGACTTCCGGATTGTAAGCTCACATCCTTTAAACAATAAATGACCAAAAGCCCAATTACCGCGGATGGCAGTATTTTACCAAGATACTGTACATACTTCGGTGTGGGTTTACCCGATGGAAAAACGATGAATGGAAGAAACCTTGTAAGCATCGTGCCAAGAACAACCATTGCTATTGTAATGATTTGCTGTGTTAAATCCATTGTCATACGGCCTTGACCTCAACTTTCTCTAATGGCTTTCTAAGTAAGGTGAGTACCCCCAAAATTGAAAACATGGCAGGGATGATGAAATTGCTTCCGCCAAAAATAATAAGACAGACCGCTGACAGTCCAAGCCCTGCGAGAGCACTATGATGGTTTTTCTCTTTCATCCACTGTTCAATGAAAATGACTACAAAGAGGGCCGTCATAACAAAATCGAGTCCTTCTGTGTTGAACTTGACAAGGGATCCAAAAATGCCGCCAATCGTCGCTCCCATCACCCAGTAGGAATGATTGAGCAGTGTCACGAAGAACATGAACAAGCCCTTGTCTACTTTTTTCGGAACATAAACGGTACAATTGATGGAAAAAGACTCATCGCAAAGCCCAAAAATCAGATACAGCTTTTTCTTCCCGGTCCCCCTGTACTTATCCAGCATGGAAATGCCATAAAACAAATGCCGTGCATTCACCATTAATGTTAGAAAAAGGGCGTTAATCGGATTGAATGCGACAAGCAATAAGTTGGCTGCAACAAACTCCATTGATCCTGCAAATATTGTCAGACTCATCAATATCGGGTAAATCGCACTGAAACCTAATGAATTCATAAAGATCCCATAAGCGATGCCTAAAAATAAAAAGCCTGCAAAAATGGGCATTGTGTATGGAAAGGCTGCACGAAATGCAGGTAGCATTTGAGTTCGATTTTTCATATAAATCACATCCTGATGGCTAAATTTATTTAAACGTAACATACAAAATCCGTACAAAAAACAAGTTAATTGTATGGATTACAATTAAAATAAAATACCCCCATTTCATTAAAATGGGGGTACTGATAGATATCCTTATATATCTCATCCCGTTTCATGATTAGAATTCCATACAAAAAATGATATGATTGTATGGAATAAGATCGTAGAGGTGAAGCATGCCAGTAAATTCATTTGACAATTATCCAATGTCCTGGAAACCTGATAAGAAAGCATTAAAGCGTCCTTTTTATAAATCCCTTGCATCATTACTTGAACAAGATATAACTAATGGTTTTTTAGCACCTGGAACGAAGTTGCCCCCGCAACGAGAATTGGCAGATTTTCTTGATTTAAACTTCACCACGATTACCCGTTCCTACAAAATATGCGAGGTGAAGGGATTAATATATGCGGTTACGGGAAGCGGAACCTTTGTGGCTCCCAACGCCACTCGTTCCATAACCATTTCCGTGGATAAAACGGCAAACAGCATTGATCTTGGTTTTGTGGCTTCTTTTGAGCAAACCAATGATATTGTATCAGAAACTATTCAAAAAACTGTGAACAAAAGTTATTTGGAGCAGCTGCTGAATTACAACGACCCGACTGGTATTCCACATCAAAAAACAGCAGCCCTAAACTGGATGGAATCTTTCGGCATTCACGCGGATCAAGAGCATATGGCCATCGTTTCCGGTGCCCAAAATGCATTGGCAGTCGCCTTGGCTGCCTTGTTTGAGCCCGGCAATAGAATTGCAACCGACTTATACACCTATTCGAACTTCATCGAGTTGGCAAAGATGTTCCATATTAAGTTAGTTCCCATTCCCGGTGACCAGTTTGGCATGCTGCCAGACGAACTTGAAAAGCAGTGTTGTCAAATAAATATTAACGGCATTTTTCTGATGCCCTCTTGCAACAATCCAACCACAATCATGATGTCGGATATTCGAAAGCAAGAAATAGCGGCGGTCATCCGCAAGCATCGTTTAATTTTGATTGAGGATGATATCCATGCATTTCTGACGGCAGGGATTATCCCCGATTACCGGCAGCCGATGTACCAATCGCTTCCAGAACAGTGCGTTTATATTTGCGGCACCTCTAAGTCAATATGTTCTGGGTTAAGGGTTGCCTATATGGTCTATGGGGATGCTTTACGCGATAAAATTTCCCAGGCCATTTTCAACATAAATGTAAAGACCTCTTCTTTTGATGCAGAGGTTATCACAGAGCTTATTCTATCAGGAAAGGCTCATGAAATTGTTTCTCAAAAGAAACACCTTGCCAAGACTGCAAATGATATTTATTCGGAATATTTTCCTTTAAGAAAGGATGTTGGACATCCTCTCAGTCTATATCGCTGGCTTCCCATTCAAGGACATAACGATGCGTTACAGCTGGAAACAGATCTGAAAAAGCGCGGCATTCGAGTTTTTCATTCCAATCGTTTCCAAAGCGGGCAGACCACACCTGATATGCATTTGCGTATTGCACTATCTTCGACCAACTCATTTGATGAGTTAAGAATAGGATTAGACATATTAAAACAGTATCTCAACTGAAAAAAATCGGAAAATCGAGTCTTTTACAAAACGTTCCAGTTGATTTCAGTCATTTAAAAACTATTAAGAAAACCATAGTCTTGTAATCATGGATCGGGATGAGCCAAAATTACAAGACTTTAGCCAAATGGAAGAAAAGTCAGTTTGCCTATAGTTTTTTATTTAAAAGCCGTTCCAGTTGATTGGAACGGAAGGTACGGGACTCCTGCTTGGAAAAACGTGTCCTAAGGAGAACCCGCAGGCGCAAAGAGCGCCAAGGAGGCTCCCGGACCGCCCGCGGAAAGCGAGTGCCTGAAGTGGAAATCAAATTTTTTAACCCTATAAAGTGGATGTCCCACCATGATAACAATAGTAACTTTCAGCTTTAAGATCTTTAATCTTACTTAAAGACTGTTCTGCTTCCTCGACATTTAAACAGAATTGTCGATTGGCAATGCCCAATTCATGATTCTCTTTAACAGCTGCATCACCTGATATTACGCTTTTTAAACTTGGAAAATATAATGAAATATGCCCTGAAGTATGCCCTGGTGTTGCTACTACCCTGCATTCGTTATCTAAAATCAAATCTCCATCATGTACCTTTTCATCAATTGAAACATGCTTCAATTTCTTTAATTGTTGTATAAACCATTTACCGAATTCTATTTCTTGATTTGGCATATTTTCCAGCATTCCTTCGGCTTGAACCAATCTCTCTGACTTCATTTCACCACTAATAAATTTCGATTCAACTTCACTGGCTATAATGTTAATAGAAGGATACTTTTCCTTGAAATCAAATAAGGAACCTATATGATCAATATCATAATGAGTAATGATTATATTCTTTAAATTCTTCATTTCATAACCATTTTTTATAATTTCATATTCAATTAAAGGTAAAAAATCAGGATAACCTGTATCGACCAAGGTCAGTTCATTCTTCCATATAATCAAACTAGGATTAATGTAATTTTTTTGCCCATTAAATTCAAATTCAATTGGCAGTTCTATTATCTTCATTTTTCCTCCTCCAGCCTCCCGTTTGTGATAACCAAATATTCCATCTATTCTTCAACTAAAATTTTAACAGAATCTACCTTTCCCTGCCCGCAACGACCTAGTTATTGAAGCAAAGCACCTGTCAGTTCAAAAAGAACCCCTGTATGGAAACAAAGAAAAGAAATAATGAGACAACAATGCAACTCAAAAATCCTCCTTTTCTATCTTTTTGGAGTTCGACTAATCCTGTTACTAACATAAGTGCCCCCAAGAACAACATAGAATACGGCATCAACTCGAAATTCCCAGTAATCAGTTGATAGGCTGATACTGCAAGAACAATCATTGCTAAGATGAGTTTAACTATTTTCAAGAATATTTCCCCTTAAGTACTATTTTTTATTTAATCATACCATTTGACACCTTTTCATTTGTGTAGAAAATGGAAATTCATTGATTCACAAGCCAATTTTTCTGCAATAAAAGGCCGATTGGCTTTTTGATAAAACTAATCGGCTGTAAGGACTTTTAATTTAATTGAATGTTTACGCATTTACTGCACTACAGGCCTGGCTTTTTTGTAATTTTTTTATTACGAATCTTAAAAAAGCAAAAAATGAATGTCGCTGATTTGCACAGAGAAGACGGGCCATTTGCAGGTTATAATCCATGTGCGCTGCTCACCATGCTTATCGGTGCCGGCGCTGCCTTTATAAACGAGCTGACCTGGATCATCGGCGTTGTCGTGGCAGGCATTGCCTACATTATCCTGATGAAGTTTGCCTTTAAGGGTTCAAGATTCAAAAAGGGTAAGATATTCGAGAATGAGTTTTAACTTATTGGAAGGGATACTAGTTAGGCAGTATCCCTTTTTAAGTAAGGCTGGTTTCATGAAATATATGTCTGGCCATTTTTGTAAGTGAATGCATGGATTCCTTCTTTTTTCAATAAAACCGGCAAATACTGCGCGACCATCTCGGCAATTCCGAGATTAAGCGGATGAAGTATCCAATCAATAGATTTCCAATCAAGAATGCCTTCCCGTGTTTTTTTCGGTGTTTCATATAGTAAATCTGCATCTGCCATATACAAATATACATATATTCCATCCAATTCACCTTCTGGAGTTTCCCAGGTTACGGTTCCTTTAGAAAAAAAGGTCCCTATGTCTATGCCCGTTTCCTCATATACCTCACGCTGTGCACCTATATCAGGTGTTTCACCTTTCTCGATTTTGCCCCCCACCCCGTTCCAAACACCCATAATAGGAGCTTTCTCCCGGTTAAGCATGAGTAGTTCATTATTCTTCTTTACAAAACAAACCGTATACTTAAACATTATTCAAAGTGACCCCTTTATCGTTAATTAATGTACTTCATGGCTAGGCAGCTTAATAAGAGTGATGCTAAAAAATACTTAACCCCTTTTTATAGGAAAGATCTTTGCCTAAAATCATTAGCTTTTTTCACTTCTGCTGCCTCCAAAGTATTAACACATTCTCAAATTTTAACAATGAATAAAGAATCCGTAAACGCTCCCCGCCAATGTATGAATGCACTCCCCATTAGTTCCAATACTTCTATTTTTAGCGCATTTATTAGTGAATTCACGCTGTTTACTCGTGAATTCACGCTGTTTACTCGTGAATTCACGCTGTTTACTCGTGAGTTTGCGCTGTTTACTCGTGAGTTTTTGCTGTTTACTCGTGAATTCACACTGTTTACTCGTCAATTCACGCTGTTTACTCGTGAATTCACGCTGTTTACTCGTGAATTCACACTGTTTACTCGTGAATTCGCACTGTTTACTCGTGAGTTTGCGCTGTTTACTCGTGAATTCGCTGTTTACTCGTGAATTCACGCTGTTTACTCGTGAATTCACACTGTTTACTCGTGATTTCACACTATTTACTCGTGAATTCACGCTGTTTACTCGTGAATTCACGCTATTTACTCGTGAATTTGCGCTGTTTACTCGTGAATTCACGCTGTTTACTCGTGATTTCGCTGTTTTATCATTTCATTCATAAAGAAAGCAGCGATTCCCTTAAGAATCGCTGCACCTCCTATTTATGCTCCTGCCCAAACATCTTTGGCATATCTGCCATTTTCCTCTAATGATTGCAGCCATATTGTGGCTTCTTCTTTCGATGTTTGATAGAAATGCATATAGCTTTCGATTAGTGTTCGTTCAACATCGGGTGCCATTTTGCTTCCGTCTCCGCAGATGTATAGGTGCCCGCCTTCTTTTAATAAAGGAAGGATTTCATGGGCGTTTTCCGCTAATCGGTTCTGGACATATGTTTTTTCTTGACCGGGACATCTGGAGTAAGCGGTGTGCAGTGTTACAAGGCCTTCTTGTTCGGCTTGCACGAGTTCTTCTTGATAGAGGAAATCGTGTTCCGGATTACGGCATCCAAAGTAAAGGTGAGCAGCCCCTAAAGTTTCACCTTTTTCTTTCAAAGCGCGGCGTGCCTGTATGAATCCCCTGAATGGTGCAATTCCCGTCCCAGGTCCAATCATGATGATTGGTTTTCCTGTTTTCTCTGGAAGTTGGAAGTTGGATTGCGGCGTATTGATAAAGCAGGCTATTTTGTCTCCTTGGGAGCGTTCTGCCAAATAATTCGATGCAATTCCTTTGTATTCCCCGTTTCCGCTCAAAGCTTCTCCACGGACGACGCTGACGGTGATGCTTGCTTCTCCTTCGTTGTGGAGTGGTGAGCTTGAGATAGAGTAGTATCTTGCTTTTAAAGGTGGCAGTAAAGCCAGGAAACGTTCAAATGGGATTTCACATGCAGGATACTTTTCTATAAGGTCAAGCATGGTTATGCGCTTGTTCAGGATTTCTTGTTTATAGGTACTGTCCAAAAGTAGATCTTCAAGTTCTTTTACATGCGGAGGACATACCGTATGAGCGGCAAGCGCCCGAATTTGAGACCGGGTGGCGGGTTCTTGGAACTCCACATGGTTTGATAGTAATTCTTCTAGTTTTACCGGTTTTCCTGTAGGAAGATGGGCAGCTTTTCCGGAATCCCCAGTCAGATTCACGTAATCTTGACCGTTCAGATTAAATCGACTGAGCACTCGCTCGACAAGTTCCGATGGATTTTGCGGAAGTACCCCGAGATGATCGCCTTCCTGATAATGTATTCCCTCTGGCAGAGTTAATTCTATATGCCTTGTACTTCTTCCGCTATCTTCATGTTGTAATTCTACATTCCTTTTTACGATGGAAGTAAAAGCATGATGGGTGCGGGCAAGTGGTGTGCCGCTCACATCACTTACGAAGTTCATCGTAATCGAGCTGACTGCCCGATCATTCCTATTCACTTCAATGTTCAGGGTTTTGGCGAGATTCGGCCAAAGGGCTTCTGTCCATTTCTCGTAATCTCCTTCAAAGTCATCGCTTGCATCTCCATAGCCTGTTTCCGACAGCCGCACTGCTCCTTTTTGTTCCAGCTGCTCATCAATGAGGATCGGAATGCGTTGGTACGTATTGGCCCAATTGCGGTCCCCGCAGCCGAAGATCGCATATTGAACACCATCCAATGTGTTACCCTTGCTTTCCTTCAGCCATGAAACGAAGTCACCTGCATTATCCGGTGGATTTCCATTATAAGATGCCGTGACTATAAGAACAGCTCCTTCTTGGGGAAGCCGATCGGTGTAATCATTTAAAGGGGCAACCTTGGCATTGAAGCCTTGTCGCTTCCCTGTTTCGGCAAGGTCACGAGCAATCCCTTCCGCTGTTCCCATATTTGATCCAAACAGGACGAGTAATGGTGTCCCATGTGCTGATTCGCTTGAAGATACCGTGGCTCCTTTGTCCGCTGGCTTTGATTCTGGAGGAGCAGCGGTAAATGACATCGCCGGCTTCCTCGGCGAAACGCGCATGGTCAATCCGTCCGGTTTGAGAGTCAAAGTTTCTTTAACATCCAATTGATATCCTTCATGATCAATCAAGTCAAAGTGCTGTAAAACCATACCAAGCATCAGTGTCGCTTCATGAAGGGCAAACTGCTGTCCGATACAGGCGCGCTGCCCGTTTCCAAACGGTTTATAAGCATGATAAGGGATGGAATCCAAATCCTCGAACCGCTCTGGAATGAACGATTCAACATCATTACCCCAAACGGATGGATCACGGTGAAGTTCGGGAATGAGCAGCGAGAACACATCACCTTTCTTCACATTATATTTTCCACCCAGCATGGTATCTTCTTTCGCATAAACGGAAAACGCCGGAGCTGTCGGCCACAGACGAAGCGTTTCATTCAGCACCATCCTTACATATTTCAGCTTTTTCACTTGTTTGTAATCAGGAACATCATCACCTAGCACTTCATCGACTTCCTGCTGCGCTTTTTTTAACTTATCTTTGTTATTCATGAGGAAATAGATGGCGAACGATAGGAGACCGCTCGTCGTTTCATGCCCAGCTATTAAAAAGGTAATGATTTGAAAGCGAATATTTTCATCATCCAGTGATAGGCCCGTTTCGGGATCGACTCCTTTCAACATATGGGAAAGAAGGTCATCTTCTCCCTGATCACCATTTTGTTTTCGGTCAGCAATCAATTCATCCACTAGAGAGAACATATATTGAATGTCTTCCCTGAATTGTTTTTTAGATTTGATCATCAGTTTATCTTGGATGCCAAGCCGCTGCGTTTGGCTCATCGCTTCATCCAACGCACGCACCATACTTGTGACAAATGGATGGGTGGTCTCCCGATAAAAGCTGTTAAAACGGTAATTGAACCCGC
The DNA here is from genome assembly GCF_025175645.1 of Peribacillus aracenensis. Lineage (NCBI taxonomy): Bacteria > Bacillati > Bacillota > Bacilli > Caryophanales > Bacillaceae > Peribacillus > Peribacillus aracenensis. Next base: position 113,574 of record NZ_JANZMJ010000017.1, on the reverse strand, counting down.
AGAGTCCGATCGTATCCAAGGTCAATCGTGTCATATCTTCGGGAACATCTATCCCATCAGCCGGATTCAGGCGGGCCCATTTTTGAATGAGTTGGGTAGCAAGATCCACCATTTTGGCATGATATCCCTTCATTGCTTGCTGGCTAAAGCTGGGCAGCAGGATGTTATGGGCCTTTTTCCAATTTGGCTCCTCCGTTTCACTTGTGAAAAGGCCATCGCCGCCAAATGCTCTCACTTTTTGCAGGGCTGGACCGACTTTCTTATCAAACCTTGTTTCATCACAAATTTCTTTTGCGAGGTCGGCACTGGATACGAATGTAGTGATTCGACCCGGAAATTGAAACTGAAAAACCGGCCCAAGTTCTCGTGCCAGCTTCATGAAGGACTGAAGCGGCTTATCCTTATCAATGATAGGCAGGCTGCCTAGGGGGCCATATGTCTTTGGCTGTGGAAACTGAGTTGTGTTTTCCATTTTATTAGCACCTCTTTACAATAGTTTAGAATGCGGAATGAACGTTCATTCCGTTTACATGTTAAAAATTTACCAGGCGTGCAATCGGACTGCATCCCAAAAGCTTTCCTCCACATCTGCCAAAAGTTTTGGGTCAGGATCTAACTCCCCGATGCGAACAAGTCGCTCAAGTTCAAGAAAGGCTCCATAAATGATGGCAATCAAAGCGGAAGAAGGAAGCTCCTTTATTTCTTTTTTCTCTTTTCCTGATTCAAAGAAATTTCTAAATATATCCAATAACCCTTGAAAGCTAGCATGACTATCTTCATTTAAAAAATGGGCTCCACTATGGATTTTAATAAAATAAATGGCTTGGTCCTGCTCGGTTGTAAAGTGAACCATTGATTTAAAAATATGGTGAAACTGATTGCGAATTGAATCATCATGAGGAAATCCATTCTTGACCGTTTCAGTAAAAATATCCAAGTACTCTTGAAAAATCTTGTTGCCCAGCACTTCCTTATTCTCGAAATATCGATAAATGGTACCCGCTCCAACTCCAGCCGATGTAGCAATCATCGGAATCGTCGTCGCATCATATCCCCGTTCTGCGAATAGCTCTAAAGCGCTGGATACTATACTGTCTCGTTTATTTACTGCAGTGATCATAATGATTCACCCCTTTGTTTCAAGATGCGGAATGAATGTTCATTCCTTTCAGTGTAAGTGTATACCCAATAAAATCCCATCTCAATCGCGCATACTACCCAGATTTTGTGAATTATTTGTTAACAAAGGGGGATCGAAGTATGGTTTTTTTATTTTTTATGCATTAAATAGGTAATACTACCTATAATTTACCGATAAAAAAAGCTGTTAGTCACAGCTCTTCAAGTTTAAAACAGGATGATTTTCATGTTAATCCATTGAATCAAAGGTTCTTATGCATGATGATAGCGTTCAGATAGTTTCTTTTTATGGGCATTGAACACTTCTTCCAATGGGATATTGTACTTGTTCGCAATCACAATCAAGTTTCCTAGCACATCTCCCAATTCTTCGGTTAACTCCTGTTTGTTTTCTTCATACGAACCAATGACCTCATCAGGTCTATCCCTGCCAATTTCAAGGGAGCGAATGGCTCGTGCCACTTCGCCAGTTTCTTCTGCCAAAAAGCCGATGCGAATGAAAATGTCCAATTCTGACCATCCTCGTGCTTCATAATAATCTTTCACCCATTGTTGAAATTCAGTGACGTTCATATTCATCCACCTTTCAGTTAGATTAATTCAAGTTTAACAAATCTTCCTGAATTTTGTATGATAAGAAAGGAAGATTACTAAATGGGAGATGTGATGTTTTGAAAAGTCTAGCTGTATTTTGTGGATCAAGCAAAGGTGCATCTGCTGTCTATGTAGATGAGGCTAAAAAACTGGGTGCGGAACTGGCAAGACGTAATATTACCCTTGTCTATGGGGGCTCAAGTGTAGGAATCATGGGCGCAGTTGCAGATTCCGTTCTGGAAGCAGGCGGAAAAGTAGTTGGCGTCATGCCAGATTTTCTAGAAAAAAAGGAAATAGCGCATAAGAACTTAACTGAATTGATCGTGGTGGAATCCATGCATGAAAGAAAAGCAAAAATGGCTGAGCTTGCAGATGGGTTCATGGCTTTGCCAGGCGGGCCAGGAACATTGGAAGAATTCTTTGAGATTTTCACTTGGGCTCAGCTCGGTCTTCATCAAAAACCTTGCGGACTCTTGAATATCAATCACTATTATGATCCTTTGGTCGCTTTATTCAATCATATGTCCGACGAACAATTCCTGCATGAAAAATTCCGTTCCATGGCGCTGGTGGATGTTGAACCAAATGGACTTCTTGATCAATTTAATACATATGAACCGCCAAGCGTAAAAACTTTCATTACCGAAAAACAAACCTGATCATAAAAAACAGCCGGCCAAGATCAATAATGACCTTGGCCGGTTGTCTGCTGCGCACTGACTGCTAATTGAATATCAGGTTTAAATAATCTCCATGTCCTTTACTAAGTTGCACTTCATGTTCGGATGAAATCCAGAAGAAATGAAATGTCAGCCCTTCTTCATCTCCTCCACCCGTTGGTTGATGGTCCCATTCATCAGGAACATCGTATACATGTATTTGGTAAAAATATCTATTATGTACGGCTCCGTCGGCGTTCTCCCAAAAATCTTCCGCAATTAATTTCTGCACATGAAAATTTTCCAGACCTGTTTCTTCTTTCATTTCCCTAATCACCGCTTGGCAAGCATCTTCTTGAGGCCTCACTGTTCCCTTGGGTATCTGTATGCCCGCTTCCTTAATGGGATGTTGAAAAACCAATACCTGTGTTTCTCCCTTATTGATTCTTGTCACATACCCATAAGCTTTTTTTATCGGCTTCACCATCATTCCCCCGTTATTGCACATGATAGATCAATCACCAAAAGCAAATATGATTTCTGTCTCGCATACAGTTTCTCCATCGACAGTAGCCCTTCCTTTTCCTTTACCGATGGGACCTTTCAAGCGAGTAATCTCTACTTCTAAACGTAACTGGTCCCCTGGCCTTACTTGCTTTTTAAAACGACATCCATCGATTCCAGCCAAAAGCCCGATCCGTCCTTTATTTTCTTCTTTTGTAAGCATGACAACAGCACTTACCTGCGCTAATGCCTCCACGATCAATACACCTGGCATCACTGGATAATTTGGAAAATGACCAGTAAAAAACTCTTCATTTGCTGAAACATTTTTAATGGCCACCGCTCTCTTTCCTTCCTCCAATTCCAGTACTCTATCAACTAAAAGAAATGGATAGCGATGCCTGATAATATCTTTGATTTCCTGGATATCAATCAATATTAAGTCCCCCATTACAATGGATTGTTTTTCCCTTTATTTTACCATCCAACAACATGATGTGGATATTTTTGTATTTATCAGACTGCACTTCAGTCAACAAAAAAAGGCTGCCTGAGCAACCTTTTTTTGATTCCGCCTACAAATCCTTTGATCTTTTTTCCTTCGCTTTTGTTAACGGGGTTAGAATCATTTGTTCACATCTCTCATAGCCCCCTAATAATTTATGAATCAAGCTTATTTTAGGAACAACAAGGTAAACCGCCAAGCCTGAAATGGTGCTCAGGATAGCTCCTGCCAGCACATCCGCCGGAAAGTGGACACCTACCCAAATACGGGAAATGCCAACAAGGAATGCCAGCATGATCCATAACAGCCACCATCCTCTTTTGTAAAGCCAAAAGGATACACAAAACGAGAAAAACAAGATGGTGTGATCGCTTGGAAATGAATTATCCACTGCCTTTTCAATCAACTTATTAACATTGGTCAATTCAGCAAATGGCTGATTGTTTGAATGCAATTTCCCTGCCATTTTCCCCATCACTTCTGCTATTACAAATGTAATCATCCCACAAACAACCATCATTCTACTCTGTTCATTTCGAGTGAACCATATTACGATGACAGCTAATGCTAAGAAAAAAACCATGTACTCGGCAATGAAAATGGCAGAGGGGTTTAAATAATCATATTGTTTCCCTAGGTCATTGATCATTCTAAATACCTTGATATTCAGCTCAAAAAAATCCATTCCTTACCCAACCTTCCTCTTTTTCTTACATATTAAAAGAGAAAGGAAGTATATCTCCATCGTTCTTCCTAACAGTTTAATCCATTATCTTACAATTTTGTCACACGCATGTTAGTTCCTATGCAGTTTCGCTAGTGTATTAAATCTTCTTGTATATTTCCTGAACATTCTATATAATCCATTAAAAACAAGGAGGGTAAAAATGCTGCACATTCAGAAAAATTCCGATACTGTCATCATTGTCATTCACGAAATATATGGACTGAACCAACATATGCAGGGTTTTTGTGAGTTATTATCAAAACAGGGTTTTGATGTGATTTGTCCGGATTTGTTAGAACGGGAGACGCCTTTTGATTATTCCCAAGAGGAGGCTGCGTATCGGCATTTTATGGAGAACGTGGGCTTCACGGGCGCTTTACATAAAATAAAGGATATATTATCGGATATTAAAGATGAATACCCAAAGATTTTTATCCTTGGATTCAGTGCAGGGGCAACTGTAGCATGGCTGTGCAGTGAGGAAGAATGTGTCGATGGAATAGTTGGATACTACGGTTCGCGTATTAGGAATTATGCAGAATTAGCGCCACAATGCCCTGCATTGCTATTTTTCCCACTGGAAGAGCCTTCATTTAATGTGGACGAGTTAATTTCAGCTTTAGAAATACAGAATCTAGAAATTCATAAATTCAATGGAAAACACGGATTCAGCGACCCTTACAGCTCAAACTATCATGCAGAATCAGCACAGATAGCCGTTAGCAAAATGATGAAATTTTTTATGGATCATGAACATCGGCCTAATGCCGTTTTGCATTGATCCAATGTATCGAACCCGCATCACTATGGGGATGACAGTCATTTTGAACCTTTTTATACTCTGTTTCCAATTCTTTTAAAGTTAAGTTCATCAACTGTTCCACACTCTTATTTACAGTATGGATCATCAGTTTATAGATCAATGCCTTCCGCCGTTCTTCCACGCCCTTCCTCATTTCTCCCTCTCCTTTTATTCTGATATTATATGAAATGTATCCTTAGACAGGGGGAATGACCGTCGGATTCCTTCTCCCCGATTTTACTTATTTTCATATATTCATTCTCTAAATCGGTTAAGGTCAATTCAAAAAGATGGATGTCATTCTTTTTATAAACTCCCTTGTTAATCAACTTGTTTATCAGGAAGTTTCTTTTTTTCTCAATCGCTTTACGTAATAATATCCCCATGTTAAATCCTCCTTTTTTATACGTATTGAAAGATAATCTTTCGGCTTGCCCATTCAAAAAAAACCGGAGACACCTCTTTACATGAAAGAAAAGTCTCCGGTTTTCCGGTCAATTAACCTATAATTCCTATTTAATTACTAGGTATTATTATTTTTAATGATACTAACTCTGTAATCCGCAGTCAATAATTTTTTTCCTGCATCTTATTTATTTTTGCTTCGCTTCATGAAATGCTGCTTTCACTTTATCCAACAGGTCTTGATCCGAAATCAATTTATACCCTGTAAGTGCAAGGGCTTTTGCTCCGGTCAGGATGGCTTTGTCTCCAGCAGGGGATTTGGCACAGTCGCGGAATTCATTCGTATGGGCAATCAGCTCATCATGGCCAATTTTTATGTAAGGATGTGCTGTCGGCACTACATGGCTTACATTACCTGCATCCGTCGAGCCATAGCCGCTCTCTTTTCGAGGAGCCACCGCTTCCCCTAATTGGTCCAGTTCTTCTTTTAACAGTTCATCCAGGACTGGATTAATGACAAAATCGAGCACTTCATTTTGGAAGCGTTCAACTTTTACGTTACTTCCTGTGGCAAGTGCTGCACCTTCAGCAACAGCACGTATTTTTTTGGACACTTCTTGGCAAAGTTTCCATGTTGTTGCTCTAATGTAAAATCTGGCGGAAGCATATTCAGGAATGATGTTAGGCGCTTCCCCGCCATTGGTGATGATACCATGGATTTTGACCTCAGCTGGGAGCTGCTGGCGCAAAGCATTAATGCCATTGAAAAGCTGAATCACCGCGTCAAGTGCATTCACGCCTTCTTCAGGTGCAGCTGCTGCATGCGCTGACTTCCCGTAAAAATGAAAATCAAGGGGGTCGACAGCCAAAAACGGACTTGTGACACCCGTTTTCCCGGCAGGATGGATAAGGATGGCCGCATCTACCCCATCAAATAAACCGTGCTTCACAAAACTCCCTTTTGCGCTTCCATTCGGACCGCCCTCTTCTGCCGGTGTTCCGAAAACAATCACCTCTCCGCCCGTTTCCTCCAGTACTTGAGCCAAGGAAATGCCCGCTGCAACACTTGTTGTGCCGATAATATTATGACCGCAAGCATGGCCTAAACCCGGCAATGCATCATACTCGGCTAAAAAGGCAATTGTGGGTCCTTTCTTTGAAGAGGTTTTTTTGGCGATGAATCCTGTTTCATGTCCGGCAATATTGCGGGTCACTTCAAATCCTTCATTTCGAAGTATTCCGGTTAATGTATCCGAAGCGAAGAATTCTTGATTCCCAATCTCGGGTTTGGCATGAATGGCTTGACTCGTTTCGATATATAATTTGGAATGAAGGTCGATGTGATCTTCAATGATCTGCTGATGCTGCTTCTGCACTAATTCTCTCGCCATATTCGTATCTCCCCTTTTTGGTTTAAGGAGCCGGAGAGGCATCTTTCATCCATCCGGCATTCCTTCACTTGTTCTCAAGCATTATTTTTCATTAGCTGGTTTTGTCCAAGCATCCTGGTAATTGACCAATTCATCTACAGAAACATATGCAGGAATGGTGTTTCCTTTAAACGTTTTTTCAATGAACGCTTCCACTTTTTTCGATTGATAAAGCTCCACTAATTTTTGCAGCTCAGGACGATCGGCATTGCCCTTTTTAACTGCAATGATATTAATATATGGTTTCGCCGTTTTACTTTCATGGAATAATGAATTTTTTAAAGTAAGGCCCGCTTCGACGGCAAAGTTATTATTGATGGCTGAAGCATCGGCATCATCCAATAGACGAGGCGTATTGCCGGCAGCAACAGGCTGGATTTTCAATTTTTTCGGATTGTCCTTAATGATTTCCAATGATCCCGATCCATTGAATTCCTCTTTCAAAGTAATCAATCCAGCTTCCTGAAGAAGGAGCAGTGCACGGCCAAAGTTTGTCGCTTCATTCGGAACGGCAATCGTAGCACCATCCGGAAGATCCTTAAGACTTTTATGTTTTTTCGAATAAAGGCCCATAGGCGCAATGACAGTCGACCCGATGGCCTCTAATTTCAGATTTTGATCTTGAACGAATTCATCGAAGTAAGCGACCGTTTGAAATGAATTGGCATCAATTTCACCTTCACTTAACGCAAGGTTCGGTTGGATATAATCATTGAAAGTGACCAGTTCGATATTAAGCCCTTCCTCTTTCGCTATATCGACAATGTATTCCCATGTTCTCGTATCCCCGCTGCTGACACCGACTTTCACTGTTTTCACATCATCCGAACCGCCTGATGCACCTTCTTTTTTCCCGCATGCTGCAGACACGATGGCCAATGCCAATACGATGATCGTTAATAAGATTTTCTTCATTTCTCATGCCTCCTGTTATGTTTATCTTCTTCTGATTTTTCTTGAAACGAAATTCCCGGTGGATTGCAATAATTGAACGATGATCACGAGCGCCGCCACCGTGACGATCATCGTCATCGTATCGAACCTTTGATAACCGTAAGCCAAAGCTAGATCTCCTACCCCGCCTGCACCGACGGCACCTGCCATGGCCGTAGAACCAACAAGCCCGATTGTCGCTGTTGTAAATGTAAGGATCAATGAACTAAGTCCCTCGGGAATCAAAAAGCGGTAAATGATTTGCCATGTCGTCGCCCCCATCGCCTGAGCTGCCTCGATGATCCCTTTGTCCACTTCCAACAGGGAGTTCTCCACAAGCCGGGCAATATAAGGAGCCGCATAAAAGATTAACGGAACAATCGCCGCATTCGTTCCGATTGCACTGCCTACAATCATTCTTGTAAACGGAATAAGTGCTACAAGCAAGATGATGAAAGGAACCGACCGCAATATATTGATGATCGGGTTCAATACATTAAAGACCCATTTATTCTCCAGGATGTGACCCTTTCTTGTAATGACAAGCAGGATACCGAGCGGAAGCCCAATCAATCCGGAAAATACCAATGAGATGGCTACCATATAAAGTGTGTCACCGAAAGCTGTCGACAGCTGATCTGCCGTTATTTCCATTCCCCAAAGCGTATTACCCATTAAACCTGCACCTCCTGGACGAGAATCCCCTCATCTTTAATATATTGATAAGCTTTGTCCACCTCATTTTTGTTTCCTGTCACTTCGATGATCAAATTCCCGAAAGGCGTTTCCTGAATTTCAGAAATATTGGCTGATAAAACACTTAAATGAACATCATATTTCTTCGAGATCGTTGAAAGTAAAGGAGTACCCGAAGTAGTCCCAATAAAATTAATTTTCCAAATAATCGGGATATGGGACCCTATGCTTTTTAGGAAACTTTGTGGGATTTCGTCATGTATGACCGTTCTCACGAAGTTTTTTGCAATATCCGTTTGCGGCTTCGCAAAAACCTCGAAAACCGAACCTTGTTCAACGACGCATCCGCCCTCCATGACTGCTACCTTATTGCAAATTTCCCTAATGACAGACATCTCATGAGTGATTAGCAGAATGGTGATATTGTATTCTTTATTGATTTTCTTTAAGAGCTGAAGAACGGCACTCGTTGTTTGTGGATCCAATGCCGAGGTAGCTTCATCACACAATAAGATCGATGGATTGGTGGCCAATGCTCTCGCAATGCCGATCCGCTGCTTTTGACCGCCGGATAATTGTTCCGGATAACTCTTTGCTTTGCTCGATAAGCCAACGAACTCCAACAGCTCGCCTACCCGCTTTTTGATTTCTTTACTAGGGGTTCCCGATAAAATCAGCGGCATGGCGATATTATCAAAAACGGTCTTTGAGTTCAGCAAATTGAAATGCTGAAAGATCATCCCGATTTTTTTCTTTTCTGCCCGCAATTCCTTCGGGTTCAATTTGGTTAAATCCTTGCCCCCAACAATCACCGAACCATCTGAAGGATGTTCAAGCAAATTGACCAACCTGATCAACGTACTCTTCCCGGCCCCGCTATAACCGACTACACCGAATATATCCCCCTTTTCCACTGTCAAATTGATGCCCTTCAAAGCCTCGACAGTCTGTTTCTTTGTTTGATAAACCTTTTTGACATGTTGAAACTCAATCATCCAATCTCCCCCCATGCTGTTTATTTGTACGAATTCATTATCTAGAGAAGAGCTTTGCCAAGTTTCATAATGATAAGGTTAATTTTTGGAACTTACGAGTAAATGCGCGGAATTCACGAGTAAATGCGTGAAACTCACGAGTAAATCTGCCAAATTCACGAGTAAATACGTGAAACTCACGAGTAAACCTGCCAAACTTACGAGTAAATGCACCAATACTCCAAATAACCATATACATTTTGAATAAACAAAAGAGGCCTCTTCCGTCATCAGACAGAAGAGGCCTCTTTTAGACATCAAAAAGAGTAAACTCTTAAATTAATTATCTAAGAAAAGCTCCTTCTTATCTTTCAAACTTTCGTCCGTTGGAATTAGCACAGTATTTTTACAAAAGTAAAAACCCGCTGCCGAGGTATCATAGGGCCAAGTCCCTCCACATCTCTTGATAAGAATTAACGTTATATTTAATTATGTCCTTCACTATATATTCTAATTTCTCTAAAGTCAACCGTGTTTTTCATCACGCTAAATATTTTTACAGTATAGTGAATTGATAGATTTTAATTATATTAATATAATTTTAAATCGATTTACTCATTCTCCATACAAGGTATTTTTCATTTTCTTCGCTTATCTTCTTCATGCCTGAATTCGTATATAAACGAATCGCCCTTCCATTATCCGGAGAAACCCTTAAATGATATTCGGAGACGTTAAATTGCCTGAAAAAGTTTTCTGCGTAACGAACCAATTCCTTGCCAAGGCCTTTACTGCGGTAATCGGGAATAAGATAAAAAAGATTCACATAGCCGATCTCCGTTCCTTCATACTCACGAATTTGAAGTTCCATCTGGCCAATCGGTTCTTGGTCCTTTTCAATAATCACCTGTCCATCCGGAAATTTCCGGACCCGTTCTTTCATTCGTTGCAGATATGTATTCTCATCTCCAAAACCATCTTCAGATCCAAAACTTACAACATAGGAATCTTTCCTGAATTTAATGATGATCTCTTTATCTTTATCGGTATCAATGGTACGAAAGATCAGATTCACCCACCCCTATCATTTTAGTGAAATAGTTTTTTAAAACAAGCAAATCTCATTTTACTTACGCATTTTTATGATATTTATTTTTTTCTTTTTCATAAATAATAGGCTTTGCGGGGCCCTTTCGTTTTTGTGCCTTGATGAAAAAACATTTGCCATCTTCCATTCGTACATTTCCAGATTGAACTCCTTAAGGTATGTTCCACTTTATCTTCATCAAAAATCCGGTACGTCGTTAAAACGGTATCCTCAGACAATGGATGCATATCAAATTGACTTAGTGTCATCTTCACCGCTCCGGCTCCCTCTTGTCCCAAAAAATCGTTTTTTGACCATATGTTACCCGAACTGCCGAACTCAAAGAAATCATCTTTCAATAATAATGAAAGCTCTTCTGGTGATTTACGGACTTCAGACTTTAACAATTTCTCCTCTAGCTGATACAAATGCTCTTTTAACAACGAAGATTCACTTTCCATTCATCTTGCCCTCCTTTTTCAGCTATTGTGAAATTCATGATCCATGCCGGCAAAGATTTTTTATCCAGTTGGTTAATATTTTGCGGTCAGCAACGTTTTTTGTATTTAACCGTTTTTGCCATACCTACTTGTTTTCATATTTCCAAGAAACTGGACTCAGGATGGACTTCAGAGTGTTAGTTACAATTTATTCTACAATACTAGCGGTCATTCCTTTTTGACGGCCATTCGCTGCGAATTATTCCTTACTGATCCTCCCACATCTTCATCATTGATTCCAAAAAAAAAGGAGCTGCAAATGGCAGCTCCTTTTTCTGTGCATCCGTTTGTTTTCCCATCAGGTTAACGTGATAGTGTACCTTGCAGGCGATTCGTTTCGGCGATTACTTTTTCTTCATCGATCGTTAAGCAGCGGCGATCTTTCACGACCATTTTGCCATCGATGTATACATCACATACATCATTTCCGCGTGCTGCATAGAGCAGGTGCGAATAGGCTTCACTCAGCGGCTGCAGATGTTCTTTGTCATATGGGTAAATGGTGATGAAATCTGCTTTTTTACCAGCTTCCAGTGATCCTGTATGGCTCATGCCTATCGCTTCTGCGCCCATTCTTGTGGCCATGGCGAGGGCTGTTTGGGCAGGGAATTTGGTGGCATCCTTATAGATTCCTTTTTGCAGTAATGCAGCTGTCCTCATTTCTTCGAACATATCGAAGTTGTTATTGGAGGCGACACCGTCTGTTGCTACTCCCACTTTAATGCCTGCATCAAGGAGACTGACGACATCGGCAATTCCAGATCCGAGCTTCAGGTTACTGATTGGATTGTGGGCAACGCGAACATCATGCTGTTTCAGTATCGCCCGCTCTTCATCATTGAGAACCACACCATGTGCCATCACGGTAGGCTGATCGAACAGACCTAGACGGCGAAGGTGCTCGACAGGACGGGATCCGTAACGCTTTTCGATGTCGAGGATTTCAAAATCCGTTTCCGATACGTGGATGTGCACCATCAAATCATTCTCTTTTGCAATCCGTGCACTTTCCATGATCGCTTCAGGTGTGCAGGCATATGGGCTATGTGGGGCGACCATGGTAGTCAGGCGTCCATCGGCAAACGTTTTATAGTTTTTTGAAAACATTTCTGCCCCCATGAGGTTCGCTTTTTGGTCTTTTTCGGTACCCAAGCTGAAGATCGTGTAGGAGAATGCTCCGCGCACTCCTGTTTCACCTATCGTCTCCATGACAGCACCTGCATCTATTCCATTCGGATTAAACATATCCGAAAATGTCGTGGTTCCTGATTTCATCATTTCCATAATGCCAAGCTGAGAGCTTACAGAGGCGATTTCCGTTGTAAACTGGCTTTCAAGCGGCCATATTTTCGTTTCAAGCCATGGCTTCAGCAGCATATCGTCCCCGATTCCGCGTAAAAGGGTCATTACAATATGCGAATGGGCATTCACAAGGCCTGGCATGATCCATTTCCCGCCAAGGTTGACCACCTGATCTGCATCTGCCAATTGTTGTTCATCATGCTGGCCGATGTAAGATATGGAATGATCTTGTACAATCATCATGCCGTTTTCAAAGATTTGATTTTCCTTGTCCATAGTAAAAAATGTAGCATTCACATATATGGTTTTCATAAGTAGTTCCTCCAAAGTCGTATCATGTATCAACATGGTCTATTCCGCATTCTAAACTAGCATCTTACAGGTAATCAAGTAATTTCATATTATCAGGGACCATTTCCATTTACCTTAGGAACCTATTGGAAGAGCTCCAAGATGCATGACTCATGCGAAATCAGTTGTTTAAGAAAATCTTCCCTCCATTGCTGGCGACTTGTATGGCTTCTTGCACATCTTGAAGGCTGTAGTAGGAAGCCGGCATCATGAACTTCAATCTTTTATCATTAATGAAACCCATCAAAAGGTTAAACGTTTCATGCCAAGTTTGTACAGAAGCCTGCTGATTCCAATGCCGAAGATGAAACATTTTAACATCCACTTTTGTCCTTTGTGAAATTTCCGCCCAATTTACAGACTGTCCTGATAAAAGGCCAATCGTTAATAAGATGCCATTAGGCCGAACACAAAAAGCTAGCTCTGAACCATCGTTGCCGCCCACTGAATCTATGGCCGCTTTCGCTCCGCGCCCATTCGTCCATTCCATCACTTCATCCTGCAAGGATGATCGGGACGTATCGATCACATATGAAGCACCAAGTTTAAGCAGTTCCTCCGTATACTTATTGTTTCTCGTTACAGCAATCAGCTTAAATCCAAGTATCTTGGATAACTGGGCAAGGATACGGCCAATGGCTGATCCGCAAGCATTTACGAGTAATACATCATCGGGTTTCAATGCCAATACTTCTGTACAGATTAGCCATGCGGTTATCGGGTTTATATATAATTGCGCTGCAATATAATCCTCGATCGAATCGGGAATGACGATGGCCAAATCCGCTGATGTTTTAACATATTCCTGCCAGGTCCCTTCACCGCGCAAAGGCAGAACACGCTTGCCTATCAGCTCGTTCGAAACCGATGGACCCACCTCTTCTACAATGCCGACCCCTTCATATCCGGGTATGGAAGGCAAGGGAATTCGGTGGGAATATGCACCGCGAATGGGCAGCAAATCAGACGGGTTAATGGGACGTGAAGTCATCCGAACGAGGACCTCCCCTTCGAAAGGTTTTTGAATACATTTATTTTCAACTTTTAAAACCTTTTGCGGATTCCCGAACTCATAGAACTTAACACATTTGGCTTCCAAGATGATAAGCCTCCTTCAATTTATTAGTCTTTCTATTTTATCATTTAAACTGATCCCACCTGGCACTTAAAGCGCTTTTAACTCTGGATTTATGTACATGTATTGTGGTTTTTCACGTGTTAATCCCTTTACATAAATTTGACGTTAAGAATCTTCTTATTTTTCCAAGCATATGGTTTATAAAACGTTTGTTTATACAAGGGGTGGAGAGATTGAATAAAGTAGGAAAAGATGATTTTGTATCTGGGTTCGTACCACATCATAATCATGGATCTGTTGATTATACCTCCGTAGCGGACGGCCATGTCCATCAATGTTTAGATGTAACTTCCCCGCCAATTTCATCACAAGAGGGAGAACATATTCATTATACTGAAGGATATGTGTTATTTGAGGATGGGCATACCCATTATTATAAGGCATATTCGGGACCACCCATCCCGGTTGGAAATGGAATGCACGTTCACTATTACGATTTTTACACAACGGAAGATGATGGGCATAGCCATAGAATTAAAGGGGTCGACCAACCTGCTCCAGGGAATAAATAAGATACATGATAAACAAAAAACATCAGGGGAATGTGAAATCCCCCTGATGTTTTTTTGCCTCCGATCGTCTGCCTCTAAATGCATCTCACTGATCTTGAGATAAACCAATTGGAATGCATAGGGGCGTTGATCAACAGGATTTTCAATAATGCAGCATTCCAGTCCGAAGACGTCCTTGATCATCTCTTTTGTAAAGACCGTTTCAGGCGGTCCTTCTTTATAGATTTTCCCCTTCTTGATGCTGATCAGATGATCGGCATACTGTGCCGCTTGATTCAAATCATGCAGGACCATGACAATCGTACGCCCATGAGTGAGGTTTAAATCGCGCAGTAATTCCAGTATTTCAATTTGGTGCGCTAAATCCAGATAGGTTGTCGGCTCATCCAACAGTAATAGGTCGGTTTCTTGTACCAAAGCCATTGAAATCCATGCCCTTTGCCTTTGTCCTCCAGATAATGCATCCAATGTCCGATCAGCGAATTCCGTCATTTTTGTTGCGGATAATGCACGGTCGACAATGGCATGATCTTCCGGGGTTTGTCTGGAAAATAAGCCTTTGTGCGGATGCCTGCCATAATAGCACAGTTCTTTAACGGTAATATCTTCAGGAGCTTCCGGAGCTTGGGGTAAGATAGCCAATTTCTTTGCCACATCCTTGGAAGATTGAAGATGAATGGCTTTTCCATCTAAATAGATCGTGCCTTGCTGGGGTGTTAATAATCTGGCTAGAGACCGTAGAATGGTAACTCCGATTAATATGACAGAAACACTTAACAACATATAACGCAGTAATTTTAATCTTTCACCGAGACCTGTGGCTATATCGTCGCCAAGGCTAAGTACATCCATTTTAGAAGTTAAGGCAATCAATACCGGGACAAGGACAAGAATTGGAAGCAAAATGAATACTTGATCCCATACTCTTCCCCATAGACTGCCAGTCAGCCACAGCAGTATCGTGTTTACATCATCCGGGAACTTGACCAAGAAATACTCTATCCCCGCTTGATATATGGTCCCTAAAGCAATTCCCACCAAAGCGATTGTATTTGGCTGGGCTCCTTTTTTATAAACAAATAGCATCAAAATTGCCGCCATGACCGCCGCTCCGATAAAAGCTGAATAAAGATCATTTTGGCCATTAAGGCAACCTGCATGCATTTTATTGTTTACGTGAAGTTGAACTTTAAAAAAAGTAAAAAAAGAGCAAACCCGTTAAGGTCTGCTCTCCTTGTATTGCCTTTTCAAAGAAACTATTTTCTTTCAATCAGCATCTCTTCAAGAGGATATTCTTCATTTGTAGCTTCTTTTTTTGGGCGTTTTATGGAGGTTTTAATAAGAATGGTAGAAACGATTGATAATGCCCCCATGATCAGGTAGCCTGTCGATCTAGAAAACACTTCAATCAAGATGCCGATTAGGACAGGTCCTAAAAACATACCAGCAGAATATAAACTTTGGAACAAGCCCATTCTCGTGGATTGTTTAATCTCCGGGATATTTTCAACAGCCCAGGAAGTGACGACCGTAAAGATCAATCCGTAACCGAAGCCTTGAAATGCCTGTAATAGAAAAAGCATCGTTAAATTTTCAGCATAAGGAATCAATATGATGATGACCCCTTGTAAAACCGCTCCCAAAATCGCTGTATTCATTAAACCGATTTTTTTATAAAAAAGGGCACCACATAATCCTGCGGCTAAACCATATATGATCAGGTGAGTGTTTGCCAGCATGCCAATCAATAGTGGATTTGCTCCAAGGTCGGTTGCAACTAAAGGTGTGAATGTATCCCTTGTTCCAATGGTGACCATCAAAGCAATCGTTGCCAAAACCGAAATGACCCAGATTTTTTTATCGGTGATTTGCTCGACAAGTATTTTCTTATCGTATTTAACTTTTACCCCTTTAATACTTAGGTCTTTTGTGAAAAACGTTAAAGCCAGCGCAAGTATGGCGGCGGCCACCGCTACTAAAAAGCTATACCGATACCCGTAACTATTGGCCACTACTGCACCGATGGTCGTCCCGAGTATGGAACCGACCGGCGATGCAACACCCAATATCGCCACTGCTTTTGCAGCTTCCTTCACACCAAAATAAGAGGCGAACATAACATTGTAAATAACCCAAGTGGAACCCGTTAAACCGTCCGAAATTTTCCCAAGGTACAATGTTGTTGAACTTGGTATGAAAAAGGCCAGCGTCCACATTACGATGGTTATCAGCAACCCCATTTGGATAAACAATCTTCGTTTATGCAGCATATCCGAAAATACGCCTATCGGAAGCCGTGTCAATAAAGCAACAATCCCTGAAATTCCGATGATACTACCTATCACAACTGAATCGAACCCAAGATCTTTAGCATAAGAGGAGATAAATGGATCAAATGCCGTAATGGTGACAAAGAACAACAAGCTAATGATAAAGAATAAGATGGTTTCTTTCCGATTATTAATTTTATTAGTTTTGTTCATATATTCCACCCTTTCATTCCCCTCCCTTTTGTCCCACTGGACATAAAGGCGATGCTATTATGGTTACACATATTCTCATTTACTTTCCAGGGTTGATACAGCCCATCCACCCGACATTTCAGGCAGAATGGGAGTATCCATTTCTTCAAGCGGCTGCACCGGAAGCATATCATTAATTGAATGCGTTTTCAGCAACCCTTATCATTTAGAAGCACACTCATGTCAACCTGACAGTGGCCGATAATTTATGGCCTTCCAAGCCTTCGATTTCGGATTGATCTTCCGCATGGGATGCCAGGAATTGTATGCCTTGGCCCGTGATTTCCTGATGTGTCATGACTTTCACATAACTTCCTGCCCAAAGTCCGCCCGTATATCTTGCTGCCTTTTGTGTCGGCAATGTATGGTTCGTTCCGGAGACTTTGTCAGAGAAGACGACGGAACTGCCTTCATCAAGGAACAATGATCCATAGTTATTTAGTTTATCCATCAATTCGCGGCTATTTTTAATATGCAAATGTAAATGTTCAATGGCATAATCATTGCAAATATCCAGTCCTTCTTGTAATGAATCTGCATGGATGATTTCCCCTCTTTTTTCCCATGATTCGTGTGCAGGGGAAGATGGTGAGAAGGTTTTCAAAAAGCCTTGGATTTCTTTTTCAGTTTCTTCGGCAACCGTTCGGGACGTTGTGACCAGAATGGCCCGTGCGTACGGATCGTGTTCAGCCTGGGCTAGTAAATCGGCCGCTATTTTCGTGGGTGACGCAAAATCATCAGCAAAAACCATCACTTCACTCGGTCCAGCAATAAGGTCTATGCCCACTTTACCGAACACTTGTCGTTTTGCTTCTGCTACAAACCGGTTTCCTGGTCCAGCGATGATATCCACTTCCGGGATGGACTCGGTTCCATATGCCATGGCGGCAATGGCCTGCGCCCCGCCAATTGCAAAAATGTCTGTAGCACCGGAGCGGATCAATCCATATAAAACTGCCGGATGGATGCCGCCTTCATAATTGGCCGGGCTTGCTGCAACGATTCTTTTTGCTCCCGCTACCTTTGCTGGGGCAACGACCATTGGTCCTGATGATAATAACGGAAATCTCCCGCCTGGTATATAAGCACCCACCTTTTCGATTGGTACGATTCTATGACCCATCCTGATTCCATCGCCAAAATCCTTTTCGAATGGAGTCAGGCAACTTAACTGTGCTTTAGCGAATTCGGAGACTCTTTCCACGACCCGGTCAATCAGTACTTTTACCTCTTCAGGAAGAGTCCTGATACAACGCTCGATCTCCTCTTCACTAACCCGGACCGGACGATCGGAATCACCGAATTTTTTTTCATATTCCCGGACGGCATCATCCCCGCCTGCTTTTACATTTTCAATAATGGACTTCACCGTTTGTTCTACTTCATGTGAAGAGGTCTGTTCAAATACGTCCGCTTTTTTCAAATATTCCATCCTATTTTCCCCCTAATCGTTGTTTAGTGAAGAGACGGCTGCTGCACAGCCGTCAGCTGGTCAATCAAGATACGCCGGTAAAATTCCCATCATCGATTGTGGATTCACCATCTTGTTGTGATTCGTTTTCATCAGGCAAATAGATCTGACGCAACACTTCCATTCCATCAAACAATAGCCATTCTTCCGAAATTTTTTCATTACGGATTTTATAGTGGCTGATGCCAGCAATATCAATGGCTTTTCCGCTTGGGGCCCCAAAGTATCCTGTTCCTTCGTGCACGCCTTGTATTCTCCAGCGAACCGCTACATCCCAATCACTGTCGGACCCTCGTCTATTACAAGTTACCCTTTCGAGAATCACTTTCCCATTCGGTATGGAGGCAAAGAGGCTCATGAACATTCCTTGAATTTCACTTACTCCGATTACATCCTTGTTGCAGACATAATGAACGACTGCATTTTCTTCATAAAATTCCCGAACAAAATTAAATGAGCGCCGAGCCCAAATTCGATTGAATACAAGCTGCATGAACTCCCCTATCTCGAACTCATCAGAAGATGGAGTGAATAGTTTTGGAGGAAGTCCCGTTTCTGCTGTCTCTTTAAATCCAAACTGTATAGCCGGAGCAAGCTTCTGCGTACTTTTAGCCATTTTTTTAGCAAACTCGACCGGATCCAATCCGAGTTGAAGGACAAGATGATATGTATCCATCACAAGCCATTCTTCGTAAATCTTATTATTTAAAATCATACAATCGGCGCTGGTTCTGAACATCACTTTCTTTCCGGTGGCAGGACCGTATAAACTATCTCCAAGGTTCGTTGCAACGGAACGTCCTCGATGTGAAGTGAAAAACCCTGCTTCATCATCACCTGACCAAATTACACTCCATCCCAGCCCTTTCCGATCCGGAAAAGCGTGCAATGTTTGCAGCGTCCCTGAAATGACTTCGTTAACCCCATGACTATTAATCAACCCTTTATGAACAGATATGCTTGTGCTATACGTATCGTAAATGAGCCCGATGTCTTTCTCTTTCCAGATTTGCCGCGTGATTTTCACAATATAATCAACGATGTTATTGTATTCTGGGTTAAAACCGTTCATCCTCTGTTTCTTTTGATTCGTTTCTTCTATATTAATGTAATCATAATCATCTTTTGTATCGAGCATATTAACGTCTTCAGCATCAGCATAGAAAATGAAGTTTGCTGATTTCTTGACCGGTTGGATTGTATTCTTTGCTGTTTTTTCTTCTTTTGGTGCTACTTCAATTGAACCTGTCTTCTTTTCTGCCATAATACCCATCCTTTTCGTATAAAGTAAATTCGTCAAAATGCAGGAATTCTTGTAAAGTCATTTAACAGATTGAGTGGCCTTGCTTGCAGAGATAACATCCGATAACGCAGTAGTAATCACATTATATAACACGATGCAAACAAATTTTGCGCCTTTGTCAAAAGCTCCATTTGCAGCATCGATGTTACTGGCTACGGTCCCGATCGGCACATCGAGTTCTTTACATTTTATGAATAGTTCATTGATGACCTTTTGCACTTCAGGATGACTTGCGCCTTCCAGTTGATAACCCATGTTCACCGAGAGGTCTGTGGAACCGATAAATGCCAAATCTATTCCAGGGACTGTTGCAATATCTTCAAAATTGGTTGCTGCATCAAGCGTTTCAATATGCACAATTATCATAACATTTTCATTACTCTCATCTAAATAGGGTTTTCCGCTATCTTTTCCGTAACGCGCCGGTCTGGTTGAATACGATACCCCTCTATTTCCATATGGGGGGAATTTACCCCGCTTAACTACATCAAGAGCCTCTTCCTTTGTATTGACCATCGGTACTTGTACACCTTTTGCCCCGCGATCCAAAGCCTTTTGAATACTGGAAGGGTCATATGAAACCCGGACGATCGGGACAAGCCCAACAGACTCTGCCGTACGGATAATGTTTTCAAGCTCTGATGGACTGAATGCACCATGCTCGTCATCAATTACGACGAAATCAAAGCCGGCATAACCGAGCATTTCGACTAATGGGGGGGAATTTATCCCTAAAAATGCACCAAGAACTTGTTCCCCACGTTTGATTTTTTCCTTTATGGCATTATTCTTCATCGTCTTCCTCTCTTTCCACAGACTCGTTCAATGCTGTAAAGATCACATTCTGTTCCCGGCATTTCAATCACCCGTCAACCATTTTCTCAATGCAGCGCTTACTTTTTCAGGCTGTTCCAAAGGGCTCAAATGTCCTGAATGGCTTACGATTTTAAGGCTCGCCGTCGGGATGTTTTCCGTTAAATACTCGGACATATGCAGGGGACATACCCTGTCTTCCCCTCCTGCCAAAATCATGGTCGGACATTCAATGGCAGGAAGGATGGGACGTTGATCCGAACGCGTCATCACTGCTTTTAATTGATTGATATATCCTTCAATGCCGACTTTTTCAGCCATAGCGATAATCTTGGAAACTAATGCTTCATCATTTCTACGGTCTGGATGGATTAACACCGGCAGAAGGTGATGGGTTGTAATATCCAGAAACTGACCATTATTCGCCATATCGATGAACCTCTCCCAACCTTCGATTTGTTCCAAGGTCGGAGGATTTGGATTTGTATCAAGCAAGGCCAATTTCATGATCCGTTCCGGTGCAAGTCGCATGATTTCCAGAGAAATGATGCCACCAAGTGATAAGCCTGCAAGTGCAAACTTATCAGGGGCCTCTTCCAATACCGACTTTGCGATTCCTTCTATAGTATCAGCCTTCGACACATCACAGACTTTCACATCTGCAAGATCTGCCAGGTTCACAGTTTCCCATAGACGTTCATCACAAAGTGTGCCCGGAAGCAAAATGAGCGGTACTTTGTCCATCCTTATTTTTCACCCATTTTCAATTTATCGGCAATTTCCTTTTCAAGTTCTTCAAAGTTATCAGGTTTGATCATTTTGCCTAAATCATTGGCAAAAAATCCATATTCAGCTGCATCCTTGATCACTTTTGGCGACCAGTAAGGGTCTTTTCCATCAAATACTTTATGTTGTTCAAGAACGGCGAAGATCCAAGAATCTTCTTCACTGATGTTTTCGAAACCTCTCCATAAGCCTGGCGGTAATGAAATTAAGTCCCATTGATCGATGATCGTTTCGCCATCAATTTCATCTGGACCCTTGCCCCAGTAGAAACGCCATTTTCCTGAAAGGGGTAGGAAGGATTCAATGTAATCATGCGTATGGTAAGCAGGCCCGTTTCCTTTTTGGGCTTTCACCATTCCAATTTGAAAACCATGCGGCTCAGTAATTTCAGGAGTGAAGTTATCATTTTCACTTGCTGTATCGCCTATTAATGTATAGTTGATGCGTTGGTGACCCGGAATGATACTATCAATGAACATTAACGGTATTCCTTTTGATTTCATTTGATCGAAACGAACGATCCAATTGTTTTCCATTTCCTCATTCGTTACGGCTTTTTTTACTTTAGGCTCTTGTACTGACATTTTAGTTTCCCCTTCCGTGTTCGTTAATTTTTTTCATTGCTCCATTTGGATGACATATCTAATTAGAGAGTAAAGACGGCTAGTTTTAATTCTGTCATTTCCTCGACTGAATACTTAACACCTTCCCTGCCATTCCCGCTGTTTTTCACACCGCCATATGGCATTTGGTCAACCCTGAAGGATGGTATGTCATTCACGATGACACCACCGACTTCAAGCCTTTCAACAGCATCAAAAGCCTTTGGCATCGAGGTCGTATATACACCTGCTTGAAGGCCGTATATAGAATCATTCACAAGGTCGATGGCTTCATCCCATGTGCTGTAGGAATTCACTGAAACGATTGGGGCAAATGCTTCTTTGCAGCTTATTTCCTGTGTTGGCCCTGCATTCTTGATAATGGTAGGATGAAGGGCTGCACCTGTTCTTTGACCGCCATATGCGATTTCCGTTCCAGCCATTCTGGCCGATTCGATCCACCCTTCCACTCGTTTTGCTTCATTTATGGAGATCAACGCGGAAAGATCTGTATCTTCTGATTCAGGGTTACCAAATTTAAGCTTCTTCGTCTTTTCTATAAACTTTTGCAAAAATGGCTCATATAAATCTTCCTGTACATAAATTCGTTGGACAGAGATGCAAACCTGACCTGAATAGACAAAGGAACCTTCTGTACAGCGCAGTGCAACGGCATCCAAGTCATCAGCACTGTCAATAATGACAGCTGAATTTGAACCAAGCTCCAATGTCACCTTTTTCAAACCCGCTTTTTCTTTGATCCCCAACCCGACTTCGACACTTCCTGTAAATGTAACCATTTTAATTCTCGGATCAGTGACCAATACATCGCCGACGACGCTTCCTTTACCCGTGACAACATTCAGCGCGCCTTTAGGTAAACCTGCTTCTTCAAAAATTTCAGCTGCAGCCAATGCACTAAGCGGCGTCTGTGAAGCAGGCTTTAAAATGACGGAGTTGCCTGCTGCAAACGCAGGTCCAAGTTTATGTGCCGCTAAATTAAATGGAAAGTTAAATGGTGTAATGGCGGCAATAACGCCAAGCGGTTCACGCTTTGTATAAGCAAAACGGCCTTTGCCATTTTTAGCGGCATCCATAGGAATCGTTTCACCATGGATCCGTTTTGCCTCTTCTGCTGCAAACTTGTATGTTTCAATCGTGCGTAATATTTCTCCTCTTGCAGCTTTCAAGGGCTTAGCATTTTCTTTAGTGAGTATTAGTGCACATTCCTCAAGTCTTTCCTTAAAGATTCCTGCTGCACGTTCTAATATATTTGAGCGTTCAAGGGCCGTTAACTTTTTCATTTCTTTTGCACCTTGTTCAGCACATTCTATCGCTTTTAGAACGGTTTCCTTTCCTGCCAAAGGCACTTGCGCAATCACTTTTCCGGAGTAAGGAGACCGAAGATCGTAATAATTATTTCCTTCCAGCCACTTCCCGCCAATGTATAATCTCTTTTTATCTGAATTGGTCGTGATCAATCAGTTTCCCACCCTTCCTTTAAAGGCGCTTTGGTAGATTCCGAGAATCTTTTGTTCATTTAGCTTATAAGGAGTATTCGATAGCAAGCGATCAATTTTTGCAGCCTGTTCCGCCAGCATCGGTAATGAGTCCTCTTCAATCCCAAGTTCTGATAACGATGTAGGTAAATCAAGATCTTCCAGAAGCTGATACATATAATCAACAACTGCCTTTAACGCTTCGCTTGGTTGTGCCTTGAAATCACCCAGTTGTAAAAAGGACGCTACATCCATCATTTCTTCCATGCATGTTTTCCCAATCACTTCGAAAACAAATGGCATCAAAAGGGCATTTGCGACTCCATGCTCAATATGATATTTACCGCCAAGCGGATATGCCAGAGCATGTACCGCTCCAACCCCTGCATTTGCTAGAGCCACACCAGCTAACGAGCTTACCCAGCTCATTCCGGTTCTAGATTCCAAATCATTTCCGTTATGGACAGCTCTTGTAATGTTCGCAGGAAATAGTTTCATCGCTTTCTCTGAATAAACTTTCGTAAGCGGTGTAGCCTTGATGGCAATATACGATTCAATAGCATGTGTAAAGGCGTCCACCCCTGATGCCGCGGTAACTCGTGCCGGGCAGGAAATGGTCAATTCCGGATCGATGATCGCTACATCCGGAAGGAATACCGGGCTTACGATCCCTCTTTTTACTTGCTGCTCTTCATCACCGAAAATGGCATTCATCGTCACTTCCGAACCTGTTCCTGAAGTTGTCGGCAAAAGAATGCATTTGACCGTTCTCGATTCAACTACTTTTTCGCCGTTTATATAAGTTGTTATATCGCCTTTCCCGCATAAAGCACTACTTGCTTTTGCTACATCCAGCGCACTTCCCCCGCCGATTCCGATGATTACATCACATTTTTCTGCATCCAGCGTTTGTACGGCATCCTTCAAGAGCTGAAACGTCGGCTCTCCCGAAATCTCCGTATATGTGATGGTTGGTATGGAAAGGGGCATAATGTGATCCAACACTTTTTGAACAACGCCCACTTTTTCCAGACCTTTGTCACTTACAATCGCAACCTTCTTTGCTCCCAGCTCTTCTATTTCCTTTACTAACGTCGTAAATGCTCCAACACCAAACCGAAAAACAGTCGGCATTCGAAAATCATGGATTACATTTTGAGCAGCTGACATTTTTTACCCTCCTTTGAATACGTATTCAAAAAAACTCACCAGACAGTCCAACCGCCATCAACCAACAATGTTTGACCTGTCATCATATCTGAACAATCCGATGCCAGATATACCACGCCGCCAAATAAATCCTCCGTTTTAGCAAGTCTTCCAAGCGGAATCCTGCTCAATACTTCCTCTTTGAACGCTTCATCTTCAAACATCGGCTTGGTCATCGGTGTTTCAATGAAGGTTGGAGCAATGGCATTGACATTGACTTGATGCGGAGCCCACTCTATCGCAAGCGCTTTCGTCAGTTGTGTAATGCCTCCTTTACTGGAGGAGTATGCAGCCCGTTTGTAATAACCGACGAATGCCATTTGCGAAGACATATTTATGATCTTGCCTTTTTTTTGGTCGATCATATACTTCCCTGCAGCTTGGCTCGTAAAAAATACACTTTTTAAATTTATGTCCAGTACTGTATCCCAATCTTGCGATGTCAACACTTCAGCTGACTTTGCCACGTTTATTCCTGCATTATTTATTAAAATATCAATCTTACCGAAGTGCTTGTATATTCCCTCCATTACTCCCGCCGTTTCATCAACCTTTGTTAAGTCAAATGAAACGGGTAAAACATTTGCACCGGTTTGCCCAATTTCATGTGCCGCTTCATCGAGTTGCTCTTCATTGCGGGCAACTATCGCTATATCGGCCCCAGCCTGCGCGAGCAAATGGGCTAAGTCTTTCCCGATTCCTTTACTTGCTCCTGTAATGATGGCCACTTTACCGCTTAAATTAAATAAATGATTTATATCCAATCTATCACCTATCTTTACCTCATCGAGGCGATTTTTGTACATTCAGACATTTTGCATTTTCATTTTGAATACGTATTCAAAATGAAACAAAATGCTTATTGGCGATTACAAGTTAAAATATAAACAACTTTCTGACTTTTGTAAATAGTAAAAATAATATTAAGTCTAAAATTTTTAAAAATGACCGATTTCTTTTAAAGGAGTGTTAAAACACTTAAGGTCCAATCCAAAACCGGCCTTTACCCTTAATCTTGTTTGGGGGCTGGCCCTGTTGTTTTACGGACCATCAGTTCAGGCTTAAGGAAAATTTGTATGGATGAAGATGATGTTTCTTTATTTTCTATGAGGTAGATTAATTTTTCCAAAGCTGTTAAAGACATTTGATCCATTTGTTGGGATACTGTGGTCAGCCCTATAAATTCATTAGCGGACAATCTTATATTATCAAACCCGACAACGGATAAATCAGCAGGGATTTTTAAATTCAGGCTTGAAGCTGCATCTAGGACTGCGAGAGCCATCTGATCAGACGCGGCAATGATTGCAGTCGGCCTGTCCTTCTTTTTCAACAGTTTTTTTGTAAATGAATAAATCTTGTCATAGGAAAATTCGCTATTGAAAATCAAACCTTCATCAATTTCATAGCCGTTCTCCAACAACTCTTCTTTATAACCCACCGTTCGTTCATAAGTCGCCAAGTATTTGGATGGGCCGGATATTTTCGCTATTTTTTTATGTCCTAATTTTATTAAATGCTGTACAGCGAGCCTGGCGCCTTTATTATTGTCCATTACGATAAAGTTTACGTCCTTGATATCGAGGAAACTATTATATAATAATACGGGAAATCCATTATCATGTAGCTTCTTGATTTTATCAGTATAATTTTTACTAACGCTTGTAAGGATGATTCCCTCTACCCTTTTGCCAATCAGCAAATTAATGGCTTGTTCCAAGTTTTCATCTTTATGCCCAGTGTTGTAAACGATGACATCATATTTTAATTCTTGTGCCCTTTCTATGATGACTTCCGCCGTTTCGGCAAAGAATGGATTTGAAATGCTCCCTAATATCAACCCTATTGATTTGGTTCTTTTTTCTACGAGGCTTCTGGCAATTTCATCCCTTGTAAATCCCAGTTCATTGATTACAGCAAGAACCTTGTCACGCGTGTTTTTCTTAATATAAGGGTAATCATTCAACACCCTGGAAACTGTTGATTGCGAAACACCCGCTATTTTTGCCACATCTTCTGTCGTCACTCTCTTCATGCTTCATTAATCCTTTCTACGTCTAGAAATTGTTATCCTAGGAAACTAAAATAACGCTTTTATATCAATATGAACATTATGATTTCCCTTTAATATATCATAATATTTAAAATTTTTCTTCCAGTTATGGAACTGTTTTGGGTTCTGAGTTGCGTCAGTTTGGACTTTTCCCAAAATATGTGGAATGAATCAGCCTTTGTTTCTTATCTTAGCTTCCTAAAGAAAGAGGAGCCCCTCTCTAAAGATGGGCTCCAGTCTGCAGACATTCATACAATTAAAAAACGTTCGATGTTGATTTCAGAAATCCGCTCCCGGGCCGCCCGCGGAAAGCGAGTGCCCTACCTTCCAATCAACGTTCAAGTTTTACAAACTAGTTTGGATCTTCTTGCCTTCCAGGTGATCTTAGTGAAACATTCCCTTTAAAAAGCGATATAGTCCGTCTTCTCGATATGAATGCTCCGTCACTTCATCGGCTTGTTCTTTGACCAGGTCCGTGGCGTTTTTCATGGCAACGCAATGCCCGGCGAGTTTAAATAGCGGGAGGTCATTTTCGCCATCGCCTACTGCCAGGATATTTTCCGGTGCCAGCTGGAAATGCTTCAGCAGCAGTTGAACGCCTGTTGCTTTTGTGATGCCTTCCACGGTCACTTCTACATTATGATGGGTGGAGGAGGCTGTGGTAAAGGCATTGTACTGCTTGATTCTCCCCAACTCCGCTTTCCATTTTCGAATCGTATTCATTTCATTGCTGAAGAAGTAGATTTTGGCTACGCTGCTTATATCCAGTTGTTCTGACCATCTTATTTTGTCTTCCACTGCATCCTGTCTTGATAGCCATTCATTTTCATCGACTGTCTCAGGCTTTGGCATCAAACCTTGTTTAACCATATAGTTTTTATCTTTAAGTAATGCCATCCGTGTTCCATCGTTCGGATGAACTTCGTAAAAAATCTCTTCCGCTCCTGCTTTGGCGACCAATTCTTCCACAAGTTCCGGCGGCAGGGCGTGTTCGACTATCTGCTTCTTTCCGATGAATACGGACATTCCATTGGCAGTCACCACTCCATCGGTTTCCATGCCGGATGGCAAAACGTCCCTCATTTCTTCAAGCGTCCTTCCTGTTGCAATGAAAATCAGCTTCCCTCTTTTCCTGAGTTCACCTATGTATTGTTCCAGCGTCTCGTTCACAGTGTTTCTTTCGTTCAATGTCGTGCCATCCAAATCGAGCACAATCGCTTTGTTGGTCATGCAAATCACCTCAAAAATCCGAATGATATGAAAATGCCAACAGCCCATTATCTATAAAGATCTTAGGCTGTTGGTTTCATTCATTTATTTTTGTTTCTTTACTTATCAGTATAACAGTTTAGGATAATCCTAAAAGTTTCATGACGCTTAGGATCAAGAGACCGACCACACCAAAGTCCGAATCACCGAATGTGGTACCTTCGAACCCTACATCCCCCAAGAAGACCAGGAGTATTGCCGGCAGGAAACTAATGATGAGCCCGTTGGCAAAGGATCCAAGCATCGCTCCGCGTCTGCCTCCTGTGGCATTTCCGAATACTCCTGCTGCAGCTCCGGTGAAGAAATGCGGTACGAGCCCTGGAACGATTACTTTCAATCCAAGTACCGGAAGGAGGAACATGGATAATAGTCCAGCCAAGAAACTGAATAGGAACCCGATGATCACTGCATTTGGAGCGAATGGAAAAATGGTCGGACAGTCCAATGCAGGTTTTGTATTCGGCGCGACTTTATCGGCAATCCCTTTGAATGCAGGGACGATTTCAGCAATTAACATCCGTACTCCTGCAAGGATGATATAGACTCCTGCAGCGAATGTTATCGCCTGGATGAAAGAGAATACGATGAAGTTCGAACCGCCGGATAATTCCGTTTCAATATAGTTCTGTCCGGCAAATAATGCGACGATCACGAAGAACATCGTCATTGTAAGCGATACAGCGACTGATGTGTCCCTCAGGAATCCTAAAGATTTTGGAACCTTGATTTGCTCTGTCGTTTTTTCCTTATTTCCAAACCATTTTCCAACAGTCGCGGATACAAAATATCCGATTGTCCCAAAATGTCCGATGGCAAAATCATCGCTTCCGGTAATCTTCCGTACGTATGGCTGAAGGAGGGCTGGAAACATCACCATGCATACTCCCAATAGAATGGAACCGACCAAGATAAGCGGAAATCCATTGAGCCCGCCGACCGAAAGCGTGACTGCAAGTAAACAAGCCATGAATAAGGTATGGTGTCCCGTTAAGAATATATATTTAAATGGCGTGAAACGAGCCAGCAATACATTGACAACCATACCAAAAACCATGATTAGTGCAGTCGAAGTCCCAAAATCACTTTGGGCGGCTGCGACAATGGCTTCGTTATTCGGTATGACGCCTTGTACATTGAATGCATGATCGAACATTTTACTGAATATATCAAGGGCGCCAATGAGCACTGCCGCTCCCGCTCCAATGATAATGAAGCCCATGACGGTTTTTAGCGTTCCAGATACAACATCCGCACTGGATTTCCGCTGTAACAGCAGGCCGATGAGGGCAAACAGCCCCACAAGTATGGAAGGTGTACCCAAGATGTCATTCATGATAAGTTCCAGCATTGCCTCTCCCCCTCTTCTTATGTTTACTTCTTATAGATGTGAAGCCAATTTCGATGTGATTTCAGGAATGCTCATCATGTTTTCCAGTGTGACGATCGTCCGGGTTCCATCATCCAGCTGACCGACAATATCCGCCGCTCCCAGGTAAATATCCGCCTGAACCGTTTTTGCGGATGCCAGATCCGTATGATCCACCTCGGCTGTCTTACCCATTTCCGTCAATGCTTTCTTCACATTCATCTCCATGATGAAGCTGCTTCCCAATCCATTTCCGCATACTACCATGATTTTCTTCATATCAATCTCTCCTTTTTTTATCCTACATGCATTTCCAATTTAGATTTGATTTCAGGGATGCTCATCATGTTTTCCAGTGTGACGATCGTCCGGGTTCCATCATCCAGCTGACCGACAATATCCGCCGCCCCCAGGAAAATATCCGCCTGAACCGTTTTTGCGGATGCCAGATCCGTATGATCCACCTCGGCTGTCTTGCCCATTTCCGTCAACGCTTTCTTCACATTCATCTCCATGATGAAGCTGCTTCCCAATCCGTTTCCGCATACTACCATGATTTTCATTCCGCTTCCTCCTTCGAATATTTATGAACGTACTCCATAAGGACCGATTTATCTGAAGTGCTTAAAATTTCTTCTATATTGGCTGGTTCATTCAATAATTGAGTGAGCTGGATCAATGCCCGCAGGTGCGAATCGTTATCCACGGCCGCCAAAATGATTATCAGGCGTACCGGTTTATCCGGCGCAAAGTCCACGGCTTCATCCAATTTCAGCAAACTCATGGATAAAGACCTGACCCCCTGCTCCGGACGTGCATGGGGAATCGCCACTCCAGGCGTTATCACTACATATGGTCCATTCGTTTCTATCGCCTCGATCATGGCATCCACATACCGTTCCTCTACGGTTCCTAAGTCCACGAGAGGCTTGGCCGCGACTTGAATGCCTTCTTTCCAATCGGAAACATGCCGCTGTAATTGAATCGTTTGCATATTGAGCAGTTCTTCTAACACAGGCTTCTCTGCCTCCTTTAAAGAAAATTGGGTTATTTTTGGTGTATGGGTATACACATTCGACTTCAAAGCTTTTTCAAGCTGATCCTGTTCATGGATGGTTGCATACTTGGATATGATCTTTAATAAAGCTGCAACATCCACACTTTCCGTCGTATATCCATACAATTCCTGCATGACCTGCTGGCGCAATGTATGTTTGTCCTGCATTTCCAAAATGGGCGGTACAACGAATAATGCCGCTTTTGTTCTCATATGCACCGTTGAAAAAACAAGATCGTACGACAGTGGGTATTCAGCCGCTTTTCTAACGGACAGAACGTCCAGGAACAATATATCCGGAAATAATTCCCTCAATGTATAAATGAGGATATTGCTGATGCCAATGCCATTCGGGCATACGACAATTGCCCGTTTTCGATCATCCAATGTCGTCCCTTGCCTGCGCAGCCATCCGCCAAAATAGACGGTGAAGTATGCGACTTCCTCTTCCGATACCGGACAACCAATTTCTTTCTCCAGCACCCACAGGGATTTTTTTGTCAAATGATGCAATTCAGGATAGACCTTCTGCACCCTTCCCGTCATCGGGTTCATTTGCGGGAGACCATACCGCAGGCGATGATATGCCGGTTTGAAATGAACGTATAATTGTTGGAATAGCTGTTCTTTGTCTTTCAAGTGAACAAATGCCAGCCTCTCGAACTCTGCCACGATTTCCTGCAAAAGATGTTGAATGGCTTCATCATCCTTAAGAGGCGAAATATCCTTCGTTCGATTCATGCTCAATAAATGTAAGGTTGCGTATAAGTTTTCCGTTTCGCTCCATACTGATTGAAAGGCATTCGTTCTGGTCATTTCCTCAACCATTTTGTATTCTTCCGTCGCAACAAACGGGGCCCAGCTCTGGTCTGCCTGTAACTCTTCCCCTTTTCCTATGAGCTGATCAGTACATAGAAATAAATAGCTCAGTTCATGAAGCCGTTCATCCGTAAAGGTGATGCCCAATTTACGTTCGATCCTTTCAAGCTGTAACCGGATCGGGCTGATTTTCTTTTCATGATTTCCCCATATGCATTCCATGATCAATTCACTATTGGGACTGTTCAGTACATCATGCACGAGACGTTCGATGATATATCTCTTTTCTCGGGTTTCCCCAATTACCACATAGCCATCTTGTTTGGAGTACTGGATTTTGAGCGAAATGTCCCTGTTTTTCTCTTTAAGTCTTTTTAAATCCTTCAACACCGTATTACGTGAAAGCCCGGTGATGGTCTGGAAATGATAGACGGACAATTCTTCTCTGCTTAACAGGATCATGAGGTAAAAAACTTTTTCCCTATCTGTCTCTGAAAATATATAATTGCGTTTTGTCAGTTTTACATTCAATTCTTCATCCCTGATCGTTTCAGAAAAGGAGTAGCCCATTTCACGATTATATTGAATCGGTTGATATCCATGAAATTGGAGCCAGTCATTCGCTTTGCTCAGACCATATTGGATTTGCCTTCTCGTCAGACCTGTTTGGGCTTCAAGTTCTTTCATTTTTGAAATGGGCGAATGCTGTAATAGTTTTAGTAAATTGGCGCTTCTTTCATCTAAAAACATTCTCAATCCCTCTCCCTGCTTCTACGATATCTCACTTCTTATTAAAAATGTAGCGTTTCTAAGTCCGAATGTTGTCATAGGTACTGCACAATAATATACTCTTTAAACAATTGTGCACAATACCGCATCTTTTTATTTCGTAAGCGATTTACAATAAAATTCGAGGCATATTGGAATGCACGATAGTGAAGTCTGGGGGCGGGGTGTAGCTGAGGGTTTGGCATGATGAGCCGTATTAAAGGGGCTAAACTTTGGCGATGGAATTCGGAATACGCATTCTTCAGCCAATCAAAATGACATATTTCACAAACCCTCAAAAAACGTT
Source organism: Peribacillus aracenensis (assembly GCF_025175645.1). NCBI lineage: Bacteria > Bacillati > Bacillota > Bacilli > Caryophanales > Bacillaceae > Peribacillus > Peribacillus aracenensis. Next base: position 81,471 of record NZ_JANZMJ010000017.1, on the reverse strand, counting down.
CGGAGTTGATTTCGGAAATCCATTGAGGGTTTCATAAAACAGTCAAAAAGCCATTAATGGATCTTGTTTTAAAATCATAGTCTTTAAAACAAAGCCTCCCGGACCGCCCGCGGAAAGCGAGTGCCTGGAGAGGACATAAAAAAAACTGTAGGCAAACTCGATTTTCATCAAGTTTGCCTACAGTCTGAGAGGGGACAAATGTCCCTTCCTTCATTTGTCTTTATATTTTGCTGAAATCGCGCTGAGCTCCCCTATAGCTCCCGATGATATTTTGATAACCTGGAAGCTGGCTGGAAAGTAAAGCACCAAATCCTTCAACGTCATTGCGCCAATCACGCTGTAATTCACACGCTACACTAAACCAGTTCATAAGCTGCACACCGCCGTGGGCCATACGTGCTAAAGCCGCATCAGCTACTTGTTTGCTGACTGTTCCAGAAGCATCCGTGACAGCGAATACTTCATAACCAGCGTTCAAAGCGGAAAGTGCCGGGAAAGCAACGCAGACATCCGTAACAACGCCCGCGATGATTAGTTGTTTTTTTCCGGTTTCTTCGATTGCTTTAACAAAATCTTCATTATCCCATGCGTTAATTTGTCCAGGGCGAGCTATTTTTGGTGCGTTAGGAAAGAGTTCTTCCAATTCTTGCATGAGCGGCCCGTTCGGTCCGTTTTCAAAGCTCGTTGTTAAAATGACTGGCAAATCAAAAAACTTTGCGGTGTTGGCAAGAGCCATAACATTGTTCTTGAATTCATCAACACCATAATCACGCACTAGCCCTGAAATAAGACCGGTTTGATGATCGACTAGCAGAACGGCAGCATCATCTTTGGAAATACGAGAATAGAGATCAGACATTTTTAAAGTCCCCCTTTTATTAAAGCTATCGAAGAAAGTTCATATGTAGGGAAATTCCCCCAACTCCTTCGTTGGTTGCAATCAGTTTATAACTTAACTGATTGTTATTTATAAGTTTATCTATAAACTTATAGCCTGTCAATCATCTATATAATAAGAATCATTGACTATGGCTAATTAATCTAGAACCGGAGTGTGATCGATCCAATGAATGAATTGTTGTAAATAACGCTCAAGATAACGTTTTGTTTGATCGTCAGTAAGAACTTTCCGATCAGAATCAATCTTTTTATGTACTTGCGATATCAGCATTTTTTGAAATGGAAGAACATGAACTTGCATGGCCTCCAATATTTGCCTGATTTGCATTTGAGCAAATGCAGTGCCCATTCCCCCAGGAGTTGCACCGATCAGGCCAACTGGTTTTTTGGTAAGTACAGCGGACTCCCGAGGTCTTGATGCCCAGTCCAATGCATTTTTTAATACGCCTGGTATTCCGGAATTATACTCTGGGCTTACGATAATGATACCGTCAACATCCTGAATGGCTGATTTAAATGACGTCACTGCTTCTGGAACGCCGCTTAATTCCAAGTCTTCGTTAAACAACGGAAGATCATGAATTTCGATCCAGCGAAATTGATAAGAATCAACCATACCTGTCAATGATTGTGCGATGATTCGATTATAAGAATTTTCCCGTAAACTGCCGCAAATAAGGCCGATGGTTCTGGTCATCTACTTCCCTCCCGTTTTGAAATCATCTCCTATAGTACCATAATATACCAAAGTCAAAAAAGTGACGTTATTCCTAATCACTAAATATGGCAAAACATAATAGCTGGGTAAAAAGAACTTCCTAAAATAAACATGAATTCTAAATTGCATGCACCAAAGTCCCTCTTCCATTTTCTGAATATTCACAACATACTATAAACTATAAGGCGACCGGGAGGAGTGCGGAAATGGATGAAAAGAAAGTTACATGGTTAGAGCTCTTTTATGATTTGTTATTTGTGGCAGCCGTTGCGGGCGCCACTCATGTTTTACTGCATGTTGAAGATGGATATATCCATCCAGAGTATTTATTTAAGTTCGTGTTGATTTTTATTCCTATCTGGTGGGCTTGGGTAGGGCAAACCATATTTATTAACCGGTTTGGTAAGGATGTATTTCATCAACGGCTATTTTTGATATTGCAAATGTTCTTTGTCCTCATTATGACATCAAGCTTATCTGTTGATTTTGATCCTTATTATCTTTCTTTTTTAATTGGTTATATTGGCTTAAGAGCCGTGACTGCCATCCAATACCTTGTTGTACAGCGGATAGAAGAGGGAGTTCGAAAAAAGGCAGCACTCTTTTTGGGAAGGTATTTTTGGATTGGAATTGCCATTTCATTGTTCTCCGTCCTTTTTGATTCCTGGCTTCGATATGCTGTGCTGTATTTGGGCATCCTGATCGATATCATCATCCCAATCCTTGGAAGAAAGTGCTTGGAAAAGGTTCCTACAAATACGGCCCACTTGTTGGAGCGCTTTGGCCTATTTACCATCATTCTTTTTGGGGAAGCTCTTGTGAGCACTCTTGCGGTCATTCAGCCTAAACAAGGAAATTGGGATTCGATAGCCTTTTCCATCATTTCATTTGCCCTGATAATAGCTATGTGGTGGCAATATTTCGATAACATGGAGAAAAAGGTCGACAAGTCTGTACAATCTTCCGGCCAAATCATCATTTACGGTCATCTGTTTATTTTAATGTCCATAAGCATGATTGCAGCAGCCATCAGATTATTGTTTTTACATGAAGTCCATTATTCTTTTATCCTATATTTTGTTTTCGGTTCCGTTTTGCTCTATTTCATGTCAACCACTTTTGTTTTCCATCAATATAGACATAAGCACCAGCGGTTGCAAATCTATCATTTAGGATTATTTTTAGGGATTTTAGCTATCTTTTTTATTTTTAATTTGTTTGTCGGGGTACCGAATATTGTGATAATAGGCGAATTAACACTGTTTTTTATCATCTTTGCTAAACTAACGACTACATAATGAAGGAATCAAAGGAACCAGTATCAATTGATCATACTGGTTTCTTTGATTCGAGGATGGAAGTTTTTGCATTTGACACCCTATTGGTTTATTCATAAGCTGATTGTGACGAAGAAAGAATGAGGTGACATTCATGAAAGAAAACACAACGAATCCCACCGCATCTAATGAGGAACGACTAGGTTTAATGTTATGGTTCCGAATAACACGAATATATAACCAGAGCATCCGGGAATCCAATCAACATTTAAAGAAATGGAATCTATCGGCAGCCCAATTCGATATCCTGGTTCAAGTAGGTTCACATGAACGATTGTCTCAGCAAGAACTGGCAAACAAGCTTTTTGTGACAAAAGGCAATATCACTCAACTAATAAGGAAAATGGAAGAGTTGGGATTGATTAAACGGGAACAGGAATGGAAAACAAAATATCTTTCATTGACAGAGGAAGGAAAAGAGTTTTTTCATGAAGTTGTTCCAAAACAAGAACATTTTCATGCATCACAGTTTGCCAACTTGAATGAGGCGGAAAAGCAGCAGCTTTTAGATTTACTTAGTAAAGTTCAAAAATGAAAACAGATCACCTGCTAGAATGGTGATCTGTTTTTTTACCTTTGTTACTTCGGTTTTTTCATGAACAGTGAAACCCCACCATACCAACCGGTCTATTTGTTACTATAACAAAAAAAAATTTTTGGATGTAAGTACTTTTTTGCCTCTCTAAATAACGAATTCACAATTTAGACAAACTTTTAATAAACGGTATTTTAATTTTTCCATTCTATTATCAGTTGACAATTTGTATACATATGTATACATTTAACACAAGACAAAAAATCGTATACATATGTATACACAAAAGGAGGTTTTAACATGAGAAACGAAGAACTCAAAAAAGAACGCCATCACAAAGGAAAAGACCACGGTTCACACCATCGCGGACCAAAAACATTTCGCCGCGGAAGGGCCGTTGCTTTTTTAGAAATGATGAATGTTAAACGTTCCACCATTAAGGAACAGTTAGATAAACCAGAGTTTCAATCCATTAATCAAATCTTAGTCGGTGAATTGAAGGCCATTGATATGTTAATCAACGAATTCATTCAATTATTTGAAATACAAGAAAATGAAGCAGCCGATAAGAAAAGTGAAGAAAAAGAAACTTCCAATAATGATGAGAAAGGAATGGAAATGAATGAAACAAATTAACAAGTATATCGATTCAGTATTTTATACAAAAGATGGCCTATTGGAAGAAGTCATTACGTCCATACAAGAAAACGGAATGCCGTCCATATCGGTATCCCCCTCATCTGGGAAACTTCTTACAATGCTTGTATCCATTTCAGGAGCTAAAAATGTTTTGGAAATAGGGGCTCTTGGGGGCTATAGCGGGATTTGCCTTGCCAGGGGATTCGGCAGTGAAGGAACATTAACCTCCCTTGAATTAAAGGAGGAATACGCCAAGTTAGCATATGGCAATCTATCCAAAGCCGGCTTTGGCGATCAAGTATCATATATGACCGGAGCAGCTCTGCAAAGCCTTGAAAAACTCGTTCAAGATAACAAGAAATTTGATTTTTTCTTTATAGATGCCGACAAGGACAATTATGAAAATTACCTGCAATATTGCATTAAGCTGGCGGAACCGGGTGCTTTGATCGTCATGGATAACGTACTTGCGAGGGGCAGTGTCGCAGATCCGGATGCTGAACCTGAACGTCACACTGCATTCATGAAAGCATTCAATGAAACGGTTGCCAAACACCCTCAACTGGAATCCATGCTCATTCCGATCGGTGATGGGCTGACTCTTTCAAAGGTAAGTGCTCAAACTCACGAGTAAATTGCGAATTCACGAGTAAAACAACTAAACTCACGAGTAAAACAGCTAAACTCACGAGTAAAATAGCTAAACTCACGAGTAAAACAGCTAAACTTACGAGTAAATTGCTCAATTTCACGAGTAAATCGCTCAATCTCACGAGTAAAGTGCGAATTCACGAGTAAAACAGCCAAACTCACGAGTAAATTGCTCAATCTCACGAGTAAAACAGCTAAACTCACGAGTAATGTGCCCAAATTCACGAGTAAAATAGCTAAACTCACGAGTAACACAGCCAATTTTACGAGTAAATTTGCGAACTATCGCCCATACTCTCGTATTTATCGCCTAAATATCCTTTTCATGAAGAAAAATGAAATGAATTTCTATAATCTTGAATGAAAATGATTTTTATTATCAATAATAAAAAGAAAGAAGGGTAACCAGTTGATGGTTACCCTCGATGATTTAAATTTCTGGATCAAATGTTTTGCAATCCGTTTCTTTGCTATTTGATGCTTGATTCCCTTTATGGCTGACAACATAAATAGCATCTGCACTGCATTTGTTTCCAGAATCCCAGTATTTACAATTATTCACTTCACATAGAACATCTTTTGCCATCTTATTACACCTCCTCATTTGCTATCATTAACAAAGTTGAGATTATTGATACTTTCCTTTTTCAGGTTTTTGTTAAGGCAAACGAAATTGAGAACATTTTCTAACACTCGCAACGAACAAAAATCCGGGCAGCTTCCACCCGGATTTTTTTTATGCTCATGCTGTTCTTTTCAGTAGTTCTGCTTGCGGGATTTTCCAAAGTTCCCGCCATTTTTTCAAGGCGGCAACCAGAATGATCAAGCCCAGGATTAACATGGTGATCGATAATATTCCGTTCAGGATGCTGAATCCTGCAGAGTCCGGGTTCAGGTATACGTTTCTGACCATCCAATACCCTGCTACATTAACCGTTACATATAAGTAGGCAAGGGGTACGAGGCATGTCCACATATACCAGCGTTTGTCTGCAATTTTCAATACGACGGTCGCACCGATGATGAGTCCAATCGAGGCCATGAGCTGGTTGGATACACCAAAGAGTGCCCAGATCGAACTAATGTCCCCAGAGTAAAGCAGGTATCCCCATATAAAGCAGGCTAACGCGCTGGCGAAGATGTTACCCGGCAGCCAGTCGACCCTTTTTAATGGTTTATAGAACTCCCCGAAGAAGTCCTGGATTAAGTAACGGGCAACACGTGTCCCTGAATCGATTGCGGTTAGTATGAACACCGCCTCGAACATGATGACGAATTGGAAGAAAAACGAAGCCAGTTTGTCAAAGAAGGGAATTTCGGTAAAAATATAGGTCATGCCGACAGCAAGTGTAACTGCGCCGCCTGTCCGTCCTTCCAGATTAATGCCGATTTCTTCACTAAGTTCGTTAAGGTGCACGGTTTCCATACCTAATGTTTGAAATACTTCAGGTGAAGAGTTAATCGCAAAATAATCTCCTGGCTGCAGCGAGACCGCAGCAATCAGTGCCATGATGGCAACGACACATTCCACAAGCATCGCTCCGAAACCGACGGATTTGATATCACTCCAACGGTTTAACATTTTTGGGGTTGTGCCCGATCCGACAAATGCATGGAATCCTGAAATCGCCCCACAGGCGATCGTTATTGAAATGAATGGCCAAACGGGTCCGGCTACAATCGGGCCTCCGCCATTAATGAATTCGGTAAACGCAGGAAACTGGATTTCTGGATTTACCACGAAAACGCCGATAATCAATGCGGCAAAAACACCGATTTTCATAAATGTACTCAAGTAATCACGAGGTGCCAGCAGCAGCCAAACAGGCAATGCGGCAGCGAAGAAAGCATAGATCGGCAGGATGATGGCAAGTGTGCTCGCCTCAAGTGTCAATAAGTCACCAAGTGCCGTTCCTTGAATGTTCGGACCAAGTAAAATCGCGGCCATGATAAGCGCAAACCCGACGATGGTCGCACCTTTCAGATTGCCGGTTTTTTTATGGTAAAGCCCTACTCCCATGGCGATGGGAATGGTGATCCCGACTGCAAACGTCCCCCATGGATTATTTTCCAATGCATGCAGCACGACCATTGAAAGTCCTGCCATCGTGATCGTAATGATAAAAAGCATCGCGAGTCCTGTAAAGAAACCTGCTACAGGTCCAAGTTCTTCTTTCGCAACTTCTGAAAGGGATTTGCCGTCTTTCCGCATCGACGCGAAAAGCACGACGGCATCATGGACGGCTCCCCCGATTACAGCCCCGATTAATAGCCATAATAAACTTGGCAAATAGCCGAATTGTGCAGCAAGGATCGGACCCACCAAAGGACCGGCCGCTGCGATGGCTGCAAAATGGTGGCCGAATGCCACCCATTTATTTGTTGGAACATAATCTTTTCCATCTTCTAATTTATGGGCCGGAGTCGGCTTCGAATCATCGAGTTTTAATACTTTAAGTGCTATGAATGTCCCGTATAAACGGTAGGCAATCATTAATATACAAATGGAGCCTATGACAATTGTAACCGCATTCATATTTGAACCCCCTCTATTTCTTACATCGTAAAATGATGATATCACAATGAAAGCGGCTTCAATGGGTTTTCAAGTTATAATGCAGATATCGGGGGATGGACTGCATTATGAAGAAGGTAAAATGCAGAATTATGAAAATTTTTAAAAACCGATAAGCTGCCTTAGCTCCTTCACATATGTGCGGCTTACCGGAATGTTCGATCCGTCACTCATAATGAGATTATAAGTCGAGTTGAACCAAGGCTGTATTTCAGATATATGGGTGACATTCACGATAAAACCGCGATGCACCCGTATAAATGAGCGATTATCGAGCTTCCTTTCAAGCACGATGAGGGGCTCACCGATTTTATATTCAATTTCTTCGGTTTTAATGATCGTCTTTCCTTCCACGAGTCCTATGAACAAAATATGATCCCGGTCGATCAAAACGATCCGATCATCTATCGATACAGCCAATTTACCTGTCTGTTCCACCGCCGTACGGCTGGCCGGAGGTGCTGTCCTGGATTCGCCTTTATCGATTTTCCGCTGCTTCATGAGCTTATCCAATGTTTGCCGAATCCTTTTTTCATTAAATGGCTTTAATAGATAATCAAAGGCATATAACTCGAAAGCTTGGAGGGCAAACTCATCATAAGCGGTCGCAAAAATGAGCGAAGGTGCAGGGTCAAGTTCCGCCAATTGCTTAGCCAAATGCAAGCCATTGCCTTCTGCAAGCTCAATGTCCAAAAAGACAAGTTCGGGTTTAAGGCGGGAGATTTCCCTCATGGCATCTTCTATCCCCTCGGCCTCACCCAAGACTTCAACTTGCCTGCTTCTCTTCAATAGATATTTCAATTCGTCTCTTGCCAGTGGTTCATCCTCTACGATAAATGCTTTCATCATCGTTGACATATGCTCCTTTTTCGTTGAGTGGTATTGATATTTTCACTTGTGCTCCGTGCCCCGGTTCACTTGCGATCGAGAGGCTGGCTTGTCCTTTATAGATCCCTTCCAGCCGTTCACTGATATTATGAAGGGCCGTTCCTGTACCCTTAGTCGATTCTACAGCATGCTTACCCAATTCATCTATTCTCCCGCCCGAAATCCCTTTTCCGTTATCTTCCACAACAATTTGCAATGAATGGTCTTTAAAGTATGCGTGAATGATGATTTCACCTTTGCCTTTCACAGGTGGAAATGCATGGTGTACCGCATTCTCAACTAGCGGCTGTAACGTGAATGGAGGGATGAGAACTTCCTTAAGCCTTGGCTCAATGCGGTAGTCGATATGATATTTATCTGGAAAACGCGCCTGCTCCAAGGATAAATAAGCGTTAACATGCTCCAATTCCTTTTCCAGCGGCACAAGAATTTGTCGGGCCCCTTGTAAATTAGAACGAAAGAAGGCACTGAGCTCCTGCAATAAATTTCTTGCCTTCTCGACATCCGTCCGGCATAGAACGGATATCGTATTAATGGCATTGAATAAAAAATGAGGATGGACCTGTGCCTGTAAGGCCTTAATTTCAGCATCCTTCAATAATTTCGTTTGCATTTCCGCTTTAGCGAGTTCCAATTGGGTGGAAAATAGTTTTGCCAACCCTTCAGCTAACTCTTGTTCCACTTGGCTTAATTTATCCGGATGCTTGAAATACATCTTCAAAGTCCCGACCGTTTTCTGTTGGACCTGCAACGGCAGGACCACGGCCGCCTCCAATGGGCATTGATCATGGAAACAATAAATGTCCTTTTTTGTTTTGGCCACGATGATTTCCCCTTGTTCAAGGGCTTTTTTCGTTAAGCCTGTCGCTATTCCCACCTTTGGGACATGGTGATCGGATGCAGCACCCACATGGGCAAGTACGCTATGTTCATTGGTAATGGCCACGGCGTCGGCTTCAGTCAGCCCCAAGATGATTTCAGCTATTCTCTTGCATGAAATTTGATTCAGACCTTGCCGGAAAAAGGGCAAAGTCTGATCCGCAATCAGGAACGCAAGATTGGTTTGTACAGCCCGCGTCCGTGCCTCGTCCCTCGTGATCGACTGAATGATGAGCATGAACAGTAAAGTCCCGAACCCGTTGATGATGATCATGGGAAGTCCGATTACTTGTACGAGCTCCCACGCCCTTTCAAATGGTTTGGCCGTCACCAGGATGATGCCCATTTGGATCGCTTCCAATGCCATGCAAATGGGAAGGGCGAACCAAGGGGTGATCGTCCCATGCTTTCGGCGCCTTTTCCCCAAAAAACCCGATAAAACCCCAGCCAAAATCGCAGCGATCGCACAAGCCCCCGCCGTAAAACCCCCGAGAAAGTAACGGTGAATGCCCGCAATCAAACCTACTCCCAATCCAACAAAGGGTCCTCCCAGCAAACCGCCGATAGCCACGCCCATAATCCTTGTGTTGGCAATCGCGTTCTCGGGAGCAATCTCAGCATGCCAATTCCCAGGCCAATCCCACTCCGGCATGGCATGATTCCCGATTTCGATCCCTGTATAGTTACTTATGATGCCGAACGTCCCAAAAAGTGCGATAAACATGATTTTCTTGGACAAATCATGTTCATGGCCTATCATTTGCCGAAACGGTTTCATATAGGAAAGCAGGAATGCGGCGATTACGATGATTCCCACTTTTTCAAACAGCGACGGTAATAAACCAACCAAAACATTCACCCCATTTCTGGCTTTTTCATTCATCTTACACCAGCGATGAAATCCTTGTCGAATTTTGTTTTTACACCGATAATCCAAGAACATGGAAACAACAGAGGAACCTCCATTTAATCATGTCACATTTGGGACATACGCCTTCAGATAGCATCGGGAACATGAGAATGCGGTGGTTGGTTCAATCCCGGTATGATCATTCAAAAAAAAGCCTATGAATACCAAGGCTTTTTAAATCACGGAGTCATTTATACAGAAACGTGTCAACATCCTCATGTAGATATTTATCAAGGTTTTCGTCAAAGAAGTTCCCGACAGATTCTGTGCACTTGTTTTATGTTATTGCAAAATACCACTGTAAATACTAAAAAATCAAATCTTCGGGGATAAAGAAATAGCTGATAATCTGTATATAAATGTTTCTGAGTTCGTAATTATATAAATAAACGGTTTGAAGAATTGGATATAACCTCCAGATCACAATTTATCTGCTTGTACTATGAAACTAAATTTTCATCCCTGCAAAATGGGATTTTTTATGTTCACTCGAAATATGCTAGGTGTTAAACAGGATGAAGCTTGTAGTATGTTAAAATTTAAAGGAATGGTATAATTTTTTTTTACTTGATAAACAGGTAATCATTATTCAATGGAGGTAACACAATAGCTGAAGATATGCCTTCTGTTTATGTGGAAATACTAAAAAAGAGTATAGGGCTGCCCAGCACATAGATATAAAAGATATTGTGGACTTACTTTCAATAAAGTAAATAAGATGGAGGCGATTATTATGTTGGTAGTTACCACAGAAAATATTGAAGGTTACAAAATTGTAGAAGTAAAAGGACCCGCCTTTGGTCTAATTGTAAGAAGCAGAGGGATTGGCGGCGATATCATGGCAGGGTTAAAATCCTTAGTAGGCGGAGAAATCAAGCAATATACAGCTATGCTTGAAGATTCAAGAAAAGAAGCTATGGACCGTATGATTAAAAATGCCAATCAAATGGGCGCAAACGCAATTGTAATGATGAGATATGATTCTGGGGAAATCGGTAAAAATATGAGTGAAATCGTTGCATATGGAACTGCCGTTATTGTGGAGGCAATATAATGAAATTCATCATAGGGTACTATATATTACAAATTGTTATAGTTATCTTATGCATTTTACTTGGATACTTTATCTATGATAAACGGTTTAAACGTAATCACGGTGTAAAAGTTCCTGACGGATTTCAGCCGACAGATGAAGTAAATATGGACCCTGTGACTGGAGAAAAAACAAGAGTGTATTATAATCCTGAAACAGGTGAACGCTTTTATAAAAAAGAAAAATGATTATAAAAAGCCACGTTTCATACAAAAACGTGGCCTTTTATAATGCTAAACTTAATGCTGATTTTATAGGTGAATCCCGTTAAATCAGTATTCATGGGTAAAAACTGGGACCAAATCGCTTCGCGGATGGGTCATCTAATTTACATCCTAATTTGTGTTGCAAATTATTTTTGTATTACGGGCTTATAGTGCCCGGGGACGTTTTGAGCTGAAATGGCCAATCTGTTCCAGCCGTTGATCGTGATGATGATGGTAACGAGATCGATATATTGTTTTTCATCAAAATGAAAGCGGACCCGTTCATACAGTTCATCAGGTACTCCGTTTGCAGAAATGGCCGTGACCGCTTCCGTCAATTCCAGCGCTGCCCTTTCCGGTTCAGAGTAGAATGGTGATTCACGCCAAGCACTCAGGCAGTAAATTCTTTGTTCCGTTTCACCCATTGCCCGGGCATCCTTTGTATGCATATCCAAGCAGTACGCACAGCCATTGATTTGAGACGCGCGAATTTTAATCAATTCGATTAATTTGCTATCGATTTCCGTTGTTTTCTTGTACTCCTCCAATCCCATCATTAATTTGACCACTTCCCGATTTGTCTTCATGTAGTTAATGCGTTGTTCCATGTCTATCTCCTCCATTAAATCTTTTTGGTTCCACTTATAAGACAAAATAGGGGTTTGATTTGTGACATACAAAAAAGAGAGCCCGTTATGAGCCCTCCGTCTACCCTATTATGGAATAGGAACATGATTTAATTTATCGGGATTGGTAACAATAAAGATTTTTCTGATATTTTTTTGCTTTGAATCCAATTCAAAGCAGATGACTTTGACAGGCTTTCCTTCTTTCATTTGCAAAATTCCTTCCTGACCATTGACCATCACCGGAAGAAGTTCTCCTATGAAACTTCCTTTAGCAGACACTCCTGTAAGAAAGGAGAATACGCGCTGTTTGTTTACAATCGGATTTAAGGCAGATAGCACTTTTCCTCCGCCATCAGTAACAAGGACAACATCTTCTGTAAGGATATCCAAAAGCTCCTCAAAGTTTCCTGTCGTAGATGCCTTTATGAATTTTTGTGCCAATAGATCGACATGTTTCGTATCCCCCGGATGGGCTGGCAGATCATTCTGTAATTTCCTCTTAGCCCGGCTGTAGATCTTTCTGCAGTTCACTTCATTCTTTTCCAGCATTTCAGCAATATCTTCATAGCTGTAAGCGAATGCTTCTCTAAGCACGAAAACCGCTCGTTCAACAGGTGAAAGCTGTTCCAGCAAAACGAGGAAGGCATATGCAACCGTTTCATCCGTTACAACCTTATCTAAAGGCTGATCTGTTTCGTTTACCCGAGGTTCAGGCAGCCAAGGTCCTGTGTAAACCTCCCTTCTCTTACGGGCTGAATTTAAAAAGTTCAGACAGCGATTAGTCGTCATCTTCGCAAGATATGCTTTCATGTCCTTAATATGTTCGGTATCAAGCTGAAGCTGCAGGAATAAATCATGAACGATATCTTCTGCGTCGGTAACAGATCCAAGCATCCGGTATGCGATGGAAAAAAGAAAAGGTTGATATGTCTTATATAATGTATCCAACTCCACTTGCTTCACCTATTTTCTATCAAATTCATTTTTGGTATGTCATCTTTCCATAACTATTCTCTAAGCCAATCATTTTTCCTTCCTAACCTGGTTTAAAGCATACAATCTACAACTTAAAAAGAACAGCCATAGAGCTGCTCCCAGAAAAGTCGATAATTATTCCCAATTCCGGATCCTCATTTATCAAGGTGCTTCATACCAAACGATATCATCAAACATTTTTACAACCCGCGGTATGAAGCCTTCTTCATATTCTTCTGGGTATTGAACTATCGCATAGTAAACCCGGTCGCCATGCTGAAAAACCGACACTGTACCCAATATTGAATTACTGCCATGCTGACTAATGTCAAATTCGACCTCAGACCAATCAAAACGGTTAGGCCTATTATCAGATCGCTGTTTAATCTCAAAGTCGTTGCTAATCACCACTTCCCTCGCAAACTCCTTCTTTTCTTCTATTGTCGCATTCGTACCCTCCCTTTTCGAAAATATCTGAACTTTGGCATCCTCATTTCTCTTGCCTGCAAAATTTGCAAAAACAATCATTGCATCTCCTTCACCAGAACTAGCCTCTTCAACGACCATGTCATCCACGATGTAGGTTGAGAATCCCAGTGCCTGACTATGATGAAGCCTGAATTGAAATGATTCTTCCATGCCTTCTAAAATGATCATATCCGTTTTCGTATTTGGCCGATCTTTTGTCGGATCATCGACCGATTCACCTGGAGGATTTTCATCTTGCCCGCCGGTTTGCTTAGGTTTATCATTTAGCTTTTCTGAAATTGGTGGAGATTCCTTATTTCCCTCCTGGACTCCGTTACAAGCACTAAGTCCTGTTACCAAAAAAACGGCTGCCAAAATAAACAATATCTTTTTCATTGGAACCCTCTTTTCATGTGTTTTAACAAATTATTATACGGCTCCATATGTAAAAAAGTTACACTATGCATCTTTGCAAGTATCAGACTTTATAGACCAAAAAAAGATCCATGCTCCTCTCTTTCCGAAAAGAAAATATGAATTTGATTCATTTACTGATTTCAAAAAAATACTACCCTTAAGTTAATAAGTAGCATTTCACAATAAGGCATTAATTACTATCCCTTTTTTCCATAACAAAGACGCTTTCCAGTTCAGGAAAAGCGCCCGATAAAGGAGCCATCAAAATATGCAAAGTTAGTTGATTTCATTTACGTTGCCAGGGCTTGCCGGATATGATATTCCCTAATTGAGACCAGGAATCCTTTGATGCATCCATATCTTTATTCAACTAAACTACTCGATAGGTGGTTGAATAAGGAGTACTTTTTAAAACCAATTTGAATATTTGATAATGTAAAGAATCGCATGTTCAAAAGGCCGCCCATTGGCGGCCTTCATAACTTCCTTTGCCTTATATATATCGTTTATGGTTAAGATCCAATGCTATGTTCTACTGCAGTATCCCAATTAGGAAAATAATACAATGCGTTTTTCATTAACTCCGGATCTGACTTCTTTACCTCTTTCTTTCGAGGTGGCTTCCCTTCTTTTTCTACTAATTCAGAAATTTGATTCACGACTTCTTCAACACTCATATTAACTTCCATCTTTGTTCCCTCCTCCTTGCTATTATTTATATATTTTCCCAATTGATGAAAAGTAATACAATTAGCTAAACAAAAACGTTTGGCTATTGGTTTTACTAGCCTCCTCGGGACTCTTTCCCCGCAGGAATCTCGTACCCCATTCAACAGGAACGATTTAAAAGAAAAAAACTATAGGCAAACTCGCTTTTCTTCGAGTTTGCCTACAGTCTGAAAGGCGAACAACCATTTTAGTTTTTCTCACTATAGTAAATTGCGATTAATCATCGGAAATTCCGGAAGGCTATCAACGGGTATCTCATCTTTTGAAATGATGCATATAGTTTCTTCCTCAAGAAGAAATCTTTCATCAAACCACTCTTATATAAATATTGCAAAATTAAACAGTCTTTTTCATCCATACGTTTTTGCCACCCCTAATAGTTTCGCAGCCTAATGATCGGTTTCAGCGATCCTCTATCATTCTATGTAAAGAATATCCTTCATATTAGCTCAGGAGTGGATCCAAGATTTTGCTTAAATCGGTTGTCATGATGAGCTTCAATGGTTTGTAAGAAGCTTTGCATGGAGTTTGTCATATAGGCGTCTTTACGGTGGATGAAGACAGTCGAAATATTGCCGTATTCTTCCGGAATTGCATGCACGTGCACTTTTTCAGTGGCTGTAAGGTGATTTACCGCTGATTGTGGTACGAGGGTAATGCCAAGGCCTAGTGTCACGCTTGTTAAGATCGTTTCCAATACATTGAACTCCATGATCCTTTTGGGCATCACTTCTTCTTCTTTCAGCCATTGTTCCAGTTTAGAGCGATAGCCACACCCCTGACTGAATACTAAAAATGGCTCTGTTATAATTTCTTCCAGGTTAAATGTTTCATTTCTTGTAACTAATACAAGTTTTTCTGTACACACATCGTATGGCTGAATGAGCGGATGTTTAATCGGTCCTGTAACAAAAGCGCCATCCAGCCTATGTTCGATGACATCTTTAATTAAATCCTCGGTTATCCCCGCCTTAATGGATAAATCGACATTTGGATACTGTTTATAATAAGAGGCTAGAATCTTGGGTAGATCGCTGACCGTTTCAACTGTACCGATGTTCAATATCCCTGTAGGTGTTTCACTATCCAGGAATACTTGCTTGAGTTCTTCCACATCAAGCAATATTTTGTTTACATACTCAAGCATTTTTCTAGCCTCTGCAGTTAAAGACATGCCACGTTTATGTCGATTGAATAAAGGCGTCCGCAACTCCTGCTCTAAATGCTTAATCCTGGCCGTTACATTGGATTGGACGTAATTCAATTCAACAGCCGCCTTACTTACGCTGCCATATTTAGCGACGCACTGGAATATTTGCAAATCCCGCATTTCCATAAAAGTGCCCCCCTTTCTTAACTATCATTAATAATGATGATTATATTCATTTTAAGTCATTTTACATGATAATGACTTTATCATAAGGTGTGTATAGGAATTTAATCAATCATTATTTTTGAGGGGAAGCTTTTATGAAAAAAAATCAAGTTTTAATCGGTGCACTTTTATGTTTGACAGCCAGCATTTCTTGGGGAGCGATGTTTCCAGTTGCAGAAAGGGCCTTAACATATATTGATCCATTTTATTTCTCTTTTTTGCGATATTTAGCTGTTAGTGTAATTTTAGCGATATTGCTATTCATTAAAGAGGGAAAGAAGTCTTTTAGCCTGGAAGGGAAAGGGAAGAAATTATTGTTTTTTGGAACGATGGCGTTCACTGTATACAACTTCCTCATTTTCGCAGGTCAAGACTTACTGGGGCATAACGGGGTAATTATCGCTTCCATCATGGAATCATTAATGCCCATGATTTCAATTTTAATTCTGTGGGTTTTCAAAAATACCAGACCCAAGAAGTATACCATCGCCAGTATGTTCATTGCCTTGATAGGGGCCATTCTCGTCATTACCAATGGCGACATATCATTCCTATTTTTATTGAAAGATAGCCTCATCCCTATCCTTTTCATTCTCATCGGGGTTATAGGCTGGGTTATATATACGATGGGCGGCGACCAATTCAAAGGATGGTCAACACTCCGCTATTCGACTTTAACGTGCATTTTAGGAACTGCAGTATCAGCAATCATAACATTCCTCGCAACTGCAATGGGCCTGTCTGTCCCTACAGCAGAGGTTATGCAATCCATTTATGGCGAAATGATTTTCATGATTATTTTTCCCGGTGCCATTGCCCTTTTAAGCTGGAATTCAGGCATTAAACTTTTAACGCCGATCAATGGGATCCTATTTATCAATTTAGTTCCAATAACCACATTGGTCATCGTTTTTATCCAAGGAAAATCACTATCATCATTCGAATTACTGGGAACTTTTTTAGTGATATATGCATTGATTCAAAACAATTATTATCAAAGAAAAAACTTGCCTTCCCAAGTTGAGGAATTGAATCCAAGGAAATTGAAAAGAATCATTTAATTAAAGGTACACAACATCAATAGGAGGGCAACGATGGATTTATTAACGCTTATGCTAATCTTTGGATTAGCTGTACTGTGGGAATTGGCTACGATTAATAAGAATGTGAAAAAGATGAAGAAGCAAAATGCAGAATTAATTAATCTATATCATGATAGAAGTAAAAGAATTAAGTAAAATAGACTTTTGGCGATACAACGCAAAAAAGCCTGTCATTTAGAGAGGCTTCATACTGCAGACAATTTGAACGCTGATTGGAACGCAGGGCGGCCACGAGCAAATAGAAAAGGGCATGTTTTGATTGATCAAAACATGCCCTTTTCATGGATAAGGCGTAAGCACTTCATACGCCTTATCCATGAACCATTCACTATTTTTGATTTTTTATGATAGTTCCTTTTGACATTTTATCATTATAAATTTAAATGGAGGTTTATGTTCCATATTCTTATGCGGCTCGACAATTTCCGAAGAATCTATCAATCCATATTTTCCAAATTCTTGTTCAATCGAATCGGAATCATAAAAAAACATTTTTACCCCTTCCATTATCTCGAAATAGTCTTTATCCAGTTGTTTTCCTTTTCCAAACATTGGCGCTTCTTTTGAAATAGTAGTAAAAATCATATATCCGTTTGGCTTTAACTGCTTATAGCAATCTTTAATAAACTTATCTCTCTCACGATTATTCAATAAGTGAATAAGTGCATAACAAAATATACCATCATAACGTTTGTTATCAAAAGGCATATCGGTTACTGAACCATGAAAAATACGATTATTAAGCCCATTTTGCCTTGCCAAATCAATCGCTGTTTTTGAAATCTCAATACCTGTTACATGTATTCCGTTGTCAATAAAAACCTTTGCGTTTCTGCCATATCCAATACCAGGAATCAATATATCCTTAACTTTATTCTCAAGGAAAAAGTCCTTTGCCAAGATTGCGGAGTCTGAAGGTTCAAATCCCCACATCATTTGATTTTCTATAAAACTTGTTTCCCAGAATTCTGTCATGCCTCAATCCCCTTTACAGATATTAGCTCTTTTTCTTTGGCTGTTTTCGCATACTTTGTTGCTATTCACCAAGTAATGCGGTGTGGCTGATTTCCCCTCCATTGCTCGCTTTCCGCGGGGCGGGCGGTGAACTCCCGCAGGAGTCTCGCACTTCCGCTCCAATCAACCTTAAATAGTTTCGTTTTAAAAACAACAATCTTTACCGAAAAGAGCTTTTTCTTTTTAAAGATGCTCTTATGCAGTCAAGGATTTTATGCCTCCAAAAGAAATGCAGCTTCAACTAAATCCATGATGAGTCCAGCGGCCGCTTTATTGCCCTCCGCCGCCGCTATCACCAGCTGAGAAGGCGTGCTGAGTGATGTATCTCCGCATGCATATACTCCTTCAACAGTTGTTCGTCCAAATGAATCCACTTTAATCCCGCCGTTTGGAGTGATCTCGCAGCCAAGCTGTTCCGCAAAAGGAGCAGACTGCACCAAGTCCGTCACCACAATCCCTGCCTCCCTTTTGATTTCCTGTCCGTTTTGCAGCCGGATCGATGTCAGCTGCCCTCCTCTCGTTTCAAGACCTTCGATCTTCTCTTCCATGACAGTTACGTTCTGCCTAGCCAAGATATCCTTCTCCTCATCAAGCATCCGATAGCCATTTGTGAACACAATTACATCACCGCTCCAGTTTGACAGCAGTTTCCCCATATGAAAGGCCCGCTCATTTTCTGCAATCACCGCCAATGCTTGGTCCCGCATTTCCCAGCCGTCACAAAACGGACAGCTGAAAACACTCGTTCCGTATACATCCTGTATGCTTGGAATCTCCGGCAAAACATCCCGAAGACCTGTGGCGAGAAGCACTTTTTTCGCCATGTAATCCATTCCGCCTTTCGTTTGAATCCGGAACGCACCACTGGCTTTTTCAATACTCTCCACCCGCTCCTCCTTAATGGAGACGGACGGATATTTCTGGACATCCGTTCTTGCCCGCTTCTTGAACTCTGACGGCTTCACCCCATCCTGTGTGATAAATCCGTGCGACTCCTGTGTCACCCGGTTACGGGGTTTATCCTCATCAAACAAAATCGTTTTCCGTCCAGCACGCCCCATGACCAATGCGGCATTCAGTCCTGCAGGTCCTCCGCCAATAATTACACAATCCAACATATGAAACACTCCTTCTTTATAAAATCTATTAAAGACCCTTAATATCCTTAATTAGTGTAAAAAAAATTTATTTTTCTTTTTTTGTCTCATGACCATGTTTTTTTTCTATCTGTTCCGCAATGCTTTGAATCGTTCGTCCAGCCAGTTCTTTCTTCATGTTGCCTTCCGCCTCGACCATCACGCGCTCAATTAAACACTCGCTTTCTTCATGGTCAAACGCACAGTTGAACAATACCGACTGACCCTCTACCGCTTCAATAACATCCAGAAACGAAATGTCCTGCGCGCGGCGTGAAATGCTGTAGCCGCCTTTTGCCCCTGGCACTGATTCAATCAATCCAGCCTTCACAAGCTTCGTCAAAATCTTCGACAAGTACGTCGGAGACAAATCCTGCATGTACGCCAGCTGATCCACGCTTACCGCCTGACCTTTTGGCTCCATCGTTAAATGCACCATTGTATGTAGTGCATAATTGGTTGCCTTTGAATACTTCATGGATGCACCTCATAATTAAAACTATTACAGACTTTTAATATCCGTAATTGATTGTAACTCAAGCTACGAAAAACCGCAAACTTTTTCACCTCACCTAACGATTGATTATCCTCCCAAAATCTATTCTTGTAATAATTTGACTTGTTACAATCCACACGGGAAAGGAAGGCAAAAACAAAGCATGAGCCCTGTAAATATACAGAACTCATACCCTGCCAATGTTGGTTTTTACATCAGGCTATTCACCAAGCTTCTTCCGGATATCCGCTGCTACGTTCTTTAGCGCTTTCTTTGACCCCCTTTCAAGGTCGTGGTTCAATTTCCTTTCTTTGTAGCTGACAAATAAAGTATTGAGATCATAGCCTTCAGGATATAAATCGGCGGCCTTTATTTCCAGCTCGAGCCTACTGGCATGAACTTCCTTGAAGGTATCTTCGAAAAGAACGGTGACATTATTGTATGCATCCTTTTTCTTATAAACGATTGCATAGCCATTCAGTTCGCTTACCTTCACTTTGTCACCGACCTCATATTCATAAGTTGCTTCCTTAGTAACGGCCGCTGGCTTCGCTTTTTTGATTTTACCTTCCTGGACACGCTCCAAGTCGTAGTCTTTATTGTCGATATAGAGCTTTGCCTTTTGCAGGACCTGTTCACGAACATTCATTTTTTGGGCTATCCAAAGGGCATTGCTTTCCCCGGATTGACCGATCAGCAGCTTGTATTTTGGCTCAAGTGTTTCACTGTTGAATTGCATGGCCGCATTCATGAAATCACTGTGCATTTCCGAATAGCGCTTGATTTCACCATAATGGGTGGTCGCAACAGTTATGCAGCCCCTCTGATAAAATTCCTCAAGGATGGCAATCGCCAATGCGGCTCCTTCATTCGGTTCCGTTCCGCTCCCGATTTCATCGAACAGCAGCAAGGAGTTATTGGTTAATGCCCCCATGATTTCCGAAATGTTTTTCATATGCGATGAAAACGTGCTCAGTGCATTTTCAATGCTTTGATTGTCACCGATATCGACGAATACCTGATCGAAGACGGCAAGTTCCGTCCCTTCTTTCCCGGCAACATGCAGCCCTGACATGACGGCCAATGTAAGGATGCCGATCGTTTTCAGGACGACTGTTTTCCCCCCGGCATTAGGGCCTGTAATAATCAAGCTGCGATAGTCCTTCCCGATTTCAAAATCCAAAGGTACGCTGTCCTGCGGCAAAAGGGGATGTTTACAGCCCTTTAATTTAATATGACCATGATCATTGATTTTCGGTTCGATGGCATCCATGCTTTTACTGAACTTGGCTTTTGCGAAGATCATGTCATATTGACTGATTAACTCGATGTTTATCTTGATCGGTTTCAGCTGTTCGAAAACCGTTCCCGATAATGTGGCCAAAAGCTGATACTCTTCCATCGATTCCTCCGCTTTTAAACTGGCCAATTCTACATTCAATTTCGTCACCGAGGCAGGTTCGATGAACACGGTAGCCCCTTTTGCCGATACTTCCACGATCGTTCCGGCCACTTGATTTTTATAGGAGGCTTTGATCGGGATGGTGTAGCGATCATCCTTTTTACTGATGAAAAATTCCTGAATGAACTCTTTATTGGCTCCGCTCTTCAAGAACTTATTCAGCCGTTCCTCTATTTTGCTTTCTGTCTTGATGATTTGGTTCCTGATCCGTTTCAGGTCCTTGCTTGCTTCGGAAACAACAGCATTTCCTTTTATGGTGAATTGGATTTCTTCTTCAATGCTCCTGAATTCAGTCATGGAGCGGGCATAGGCATGCAGTGTTGGTGCAAAGAATTCTTTATCGGTCATGAATTTCTTGATATTCCTGCAGCCTCTTAAAAAGTCTGCTATCGCCACTAACTCTGACGGCTCCAAAATCATGCCTTTTTCCAGTTTGTCGATATGGAGTCCAATATGTGAAATGCCTTTCAAGGGAATATGGCTTTCCGCATTCAGTAAGTTCCTTGCCTCCGTTGTCTCGTTCAAACGATTTTTAACGACTTTCAAAATGCTGCTCGGCTTAAGCTGATCCAATAACGCTTTTCCTAAACCGCTTACGCAATGGTTTTTCACCATTTCCTTGAGTTGGATATATTGTAATTTTTCATAAGTCATTATATTCATCTCATGATCCTCCTTGAATGAGTGAGTGATTAATTCCCGAATCCAAAAAATGCCCGCAATGGTCCCCCTACCTTTACAAATGAACAAGCCATTTGAGTAGAAAGCTCCTGCGGGCACGGCCTTATAAGGACCTAAAATCGATAACAAATTGGGCAGCTCGAATAGACCTGCGTACACAAAAAAGCATGATAGGACAAATCCCACCATGCTTTTCGCCGTAACACCTGCATGTTACACGATTTATGGAAAAGGAAGCAGTCTTAAGGTAGGTATTCACAATGCAGAATTGCACTGTGAAAAAAGGCATACTTAATCCACTGGCATATCAGTGATTAAATACCTTATTCAACTAAATTAGTTGATACCTACTCCCGACATAAAACACCACACCTTTTCTTAGATTGGAATTAACATACCATATCAGTAAGAAAGAGTCAATTCATTTTTTCATTTTTGGGCCATCCTCCGAATCTATTCATGTAAAACAAAGGGGCATTGGCTTTAACAGCCATAGTGCTTCAGTAGCTCCCCTTTTCATTGTCTGAATATTTACTTTAAAATCGGGGTATGTTATCCTTATATTAACATAAACTGAAAACAGCCCCATGCGCTAACATGAGGCTGACAACTAGCAAGAGTGGTTGGTCACAACTAACTTAATTAATCGTCAGAAGAAGAACCATTGCCATCTTGGGAGGATGAGTGGTTCTTTTTCCGTTTCTTGGCGAACATAGACAGGATAAGACTGGTTGCTACAGCAACAAATATCTCTTTACCCATATCTGTAATTAAGTTCAATAAGAAATGAATCAAGCGGTCACCTCCTTTCCCATCTATCATTAGGTGGAAAAGAAAAACTGTGACCTACCACTCTATCCTCAGTTGTCCTTCTATTTTATCACATCTTTCCTCTAGTGGTAATTATATACAAATAAAAAAAGAAGACATTTAGCCATTAAAAAATAGGGATTATCCAGTGGATAATCCCCTTTGCGGTTTAAGCTTCATCACCCATTATGAGAGGGACTGTTTTCCCTTCATTCACGTTAATCAACCCATGGTCGGTTATTTTCAGGGCCGGGCTGACAGGAAGCGATAAGGTGCTTAATGACATGATGACATTATAGTGTTCGTAGCCTAACGATTTCAGTGCATCTGTCAGGTGCTGAACCTGCCTTGATACGATATCCATTGGCTCTTCGGAAAGGATCCCCCCTACCGGAAGAGGAATCATGGATAGGACCTTGCCGTCTTCAACGCAGCAGACTCCGCCTTGCTTCCTTATGACTTCGTTAGCGGCCATCATCATATCCTGCTTATTATGGCCAATCACCAAAAGATTATGGTTATCATGTGAATAGGTCGTGGCGACCGCTCCACGCTTCAATACATCGCCGGTGATCAATCCGTGCGCCCGATTGCCGTTTTTCCCATATCGTTCGAATGTGGCGATTAAACCATAAGGGCTTTCTTCCCAGCATAATTGACCATTTTTCCCATCTAAATGATCATGGGTTTCAGATGTGAAAGTAGAACCATTCTGCACGTTTATGATCCTGCACTTGCTGCGTTCAAGCTTATCCGGGATTGTGATGGTAAAATCGTTTTCCGTAAGTTCCGTAAGCTTCACACTTTGATAGAAATGCTCAGGAAATTGTCTTTCCTTCACTTCTTGTACATATGGCCGTGAAGATTCATAAACGAGCTCACCTGTTTTGTATACTTGTTCAATTTCAAATGTTTCCAAGTCCGATAGCAGCAGGAAGTCTGCCGTTTTTCCAGGTGCAATGGCACCCCGGTCATACATCCTCATCCGCTGTGCAGGTGTATAGGTGCATGCATATATCGCTTTTTCCGGTGTCATCCCCATTTGAATGGCTTTCTTTAAAAGGACATTCAGATGTCCCCTGTTTTGGAATGAGTCGGTCATGACATCATCAGTGACAAAGCAGAAATGCTCATCCACTTGATTTTCCTTCAAGTAATCTATCACTTCTTCAGTCATTGATTTTTCTTGGATCTCAATGAACATCCCGGCAGCGATCCTCGCATCCATCCCTTCCACGGTCTGGTGCGTATGATCTGAATTCACTCCGGCATAAACAATCTTCTGCAAGTCCAAGCCGAGCAGCTTTGGAACGTGCCCTTCTATGATCAGATCTGGATAACGGGAACGGATATGGGACAAAATCTGATTAGTTTTGCAATCCGGATCGGTTATGACCTCATAGTAATTCATGATCTCGCCAAGACATTTAATGTCCTCGGTTTGCATCAATTCATCTATATCATCTATTTCGATAGAACCGCCTGTTGTTTCCATCGATGTGGCAGGAACGGAACTCGGGATGGCATAAAACATATCCGCTACGCAATCTTTACTAGCTTTGATCATTTCCTTCACACCGGAAATTCCGAAAACATTGGCCATTTCATGCGGTTCCGGCACAATCGTCGTCACGCCATTCTTGATTAACCCGTAGGAAAAAGTCGCAGGCGTCACCATCGTACTTTCAATGTGGAGATGGATATCGATCAGGCCTGGAATCATATACTTCCCCTGCCCATCGACGATTCGATCCGACTCGAAGGCATCCAATTCCCGGTCTCCGATATAATAGAACTTTCCATCCTTGATGGCAGCATTCCCTTTAATAAATCTTTTAAAATAGCTGTTAAACACGTTGATATCTCTTACAAGCATATCCATTCGCATACCTTACCCTCCTAAGCTAGTCAACAAGCACCATCTGGTTTTTCGGAATTTCAAGGATGATTTCCTGACCCGTCCGATAGGATTCCGCCATTTCCTTGTTCACGGTGAAATCCCCTATTGGAGTTTCAACGACATATTGATAGCTTCTTCCCAGATAGGTACTTACCTTAACCCGGCCAGATAAACTATTTTCCTGAACAGCTCCCGTGTTAACATTTTCCCTGATCAACAGATCGTCCGGCCTGATGGCGCCCACTTTTCCCGTTGCATTGGTCATCTGGGCATCCTTGTTCAGCACAAATGAGTATCCGGATTTGTTCAGTTCTATTTTACCGTCATGATCTGTCCGCTTATCGAACTCAATGAAGTTCTTGAAGCCGATGAAGTCTGCGACAAATCTGGTTTCGGGATATTTGTAAATGGTCGCAGGATCACTAAGCTGCTCGATGATCCCTTTATTCATGATCGCCACCTGGTCGGATATCGAAAAGCATTCTTCCTGGTCATGGGAAACATATACGGTTGTAATCCCCAGCTCTTGTTGGATACGGCGGATCTCGACCCTCATATTCACCCTTAAGTTGGCATCAAGATTACTCAATGGCTCGTCAAATAATAGGATGTCCGGTTCAATCACCAGCGCCCTGGCAATCGCAACCCGCTGCTTTTGGCCTCCGGAAAGCTCTTGGGGATATCGCTTTTCAAACCCTTTTAAATTAACGATCTCAAGCACATTCATTACTTTTTTTTCGATTTCACTTTTAGAAATCTTTCTGAGACGGAGACCGAATGCAATGTTATCGAATATCGACAAATGCGGAAATAATGCATAGTTTTGGAACACAAAGCCAAAATTCCGCTTGTTGACGGGCACTTTCGTATAGTCCTTTTCCTTGAATAAAAACTTCCCTTCGTTCGCTTGTAAAAACCCGGCAATTAACCTTAGAGTCGTCGTTTTCCCACAGCCGCTCGGGCCAAGAAGGGATACCAGTTTCCCTTTTTCAATCTCAAGATTGAAATCTTTTAATATATTCTGTTTGTTATATGCTACAGATATATCTTGTAAAGTGAATAAAGCCATCCATCATTACCTCCTTATCGTTTTGTGAAATAAGACAATCCCATGAGCCGTTCTACTATAAACATGAAGAAAGCCGTTATGAACATGAGTAATACGGAAATGGCCGAGATGGTAGGATCGAAGTAGTTCTCTACATACGTCAGCATTTGAATCGGAAACGTGCTTACTCCAGGGCCTGTCATATAAACTGAAATGTCCACATTATTGAAGGATTCCAAGAAGGCGATCATGACTGCCGCAAGAATTCCTGATTTTATATTCGGAAGGACGACTGTAAAGAATGTGCCCAGTTTACTGGCGCCGAGACTCTCCGCCGCTTCTTCAATGGAAAAGTCAAAGTTTGATAAGCTTGAAGAAATCACGCGGATGATGAACGGCAGCATGATAACAGTATGTCCCACAAACAGTGCCGCATAAATCGGAAGCTGATAAGCCCCCACAATATAACGTAAAAATGCAAAGCCGAGCACAATTCCCGGTATTAATATGGGAGAAACGAAAAATGCATTAATCACGCTTTTCCCTTTGAAATCAAACCGGCTTAATGCATAGGCAGCCGGCACTCCCAGTAACAGTGCCAGAAGATTGCCTGCCAGTGAAACAAGGATGGACGTTTTAAAAGCGACCAAAAACATTTCCACATTAAAAATATTTTCATACCATCTTAAAGAAAACTCTTCTGGCGGGAACTTCAAAATATTTCCGCCTTCGAATGACGTAACGGATATGATAAGCAAAGGCCCTAGTAAAAAAAGGAACACCAGGAGAGTAAACAGGGCCAATCCTCGATTTTTTTCCTGCATACACCTCTACCCCTTTGGATTTAATTTTTTTGCCAAACCATTCATGATCGATATGATAAGGACTGTCACCGCAATCATGATGGTAGCGACAATCGATGCCACTTGCCATTCGTTCAATGTAATCGCGTTTTGATAAAG
Source organism: Peribacillus aracenensis (assembly GCF_025175645.1). NCBI lineage: Bacteria > Bacillati > Bacillota > Bacilli > Caryophanales > Bacillaceae > Peribacillus > Peribacillus aracenensis. The sequence goes on along the minus strand of NZ_JANZMJ010000017.1, from coordinate 54,935 downwards.
AAATGTTGAAATGACCCGTTGTTTCCCGCCTAATAAAGCAGGCGTTGTATAGGCCGTGAAGCTCCCTACAAAAACAAGGATGCTGCCAATGACCAAACCTGGGACCGAAAGCGGGATGACCACTTTTGAGAATACGGCCAACCTTGATGCTCCAAGGCTCTCCGCCGCTTTTAATAAGTCCGTTTCGATGTTCTCCATCACACCGACCAGCGTCACGATGATCAATGGCAGGAATAAATGGACCAATCCGATGATGATGGCCGTAGGCGTGTACAAAATATCAAGCGGCTTTTCAATCAAGCCGATGCCCATGAGCAATTTATTCACCACACCATTTTTACCGATGATCACCATCCAGCTGAATGAGCGGACCACAGGGCTTGTCAATAGCGGGAAGATCGTCAGCAAAAGCATGATGGCTTTTTTTCGTTGTTTCAGTTTTGAAATATAATAAGCTGCTGGAAATCCTAATAGAATGCAAATGATTGTCGTGAACAGACTCACCCTAAGTGTCGTCAGCAGAATTTCAATAAAGTATCGATCTTGGAAAAAATCGAGATACCCCTGTATGGAAAAGCCGCCGCTTTCATTAAAAAATGTCGTGCCAATCGTCATTAGGATTGGAATGATCATGAAAATCGTTAAAAATAGAACGCCTGGAAACAGCAACAGGTATAGATAGCGTTTTTTCACCTCGGAACCCCCTGTTCGTATGATTTATGAATTGATTATGCGAATGAACAGGTCGAAAAACGCTTCGGCATCGACATCCAGACAAACATGCGCATTTGGCGGCTTCATCAGCCTATTTTGAAAGTCGCAAACCATCTGTCCGTCACAAAGCTCACTCTTTGTTTCAACATCCACATAATATTTTTCTCTTTTGACAAGATCTTCTTGCAAAGCAATGGCAACAGCCAATGGATCATGCATCGCACATGCCCATATACCGTTACGTTCAAAATACCTTTTCCGATAATCTGATGTACTTTCCCTTATATAGTCAGCAAGTTCAAGGTTTTGAATCAATTGGATATGCTCTTCACCCAATAGAACCTTTCTCGTGACATCAAGACCAACTTGCGTGATGGACGTGAATCCCGCCTGTAAAACGATTTTGGCTGCTTCAGGATCGACATACGTGTTATATTCGGAGGTTGGCGTGACATTGCCAACCCCTTGAACGACTCCGCCCATGAAAATGACTTCTTTAACGAGCTTGGTGATTTGCGGACATTTTTTCACCGCTAATGCCAAATTCGTAAGAGGTCCCGTCATGACAAGCGTCACTTCACCTGGAAAATTCAAAATGGAATTGATGATGAAATCAGAAGCAAATCCATCATCAGGCCGCTTTTTGACTGGCACATCCTTCAAGGCTCCGCCAATCCCGTCTTCGCCATGGACCCGGTGTTCAAAAAAGGGGCTTCTGATAATTGGGCTATCTGCCCCCTTTATGACTGAAATGTCCTGTTCACTCAATAAATCCAATATTTTGCATGTATTCAATGTGGCCGTATCAAGTGATACATTCCCGTTCACTGTCGTTACCGCCAATATGTCGAATTGACGGCTTTTCACGGCAAGGATGATCCCGATCGCATCATCTATTCCAGTATCCACATCAAGAATCATTTTTTTCTTCATCAAGCACACCTCGTTTCCTTCTTAGTGTGTAAGCTCACGATTCCAACGATCGATCCATTGTTTAGAGTCTTCATTTACAAACTTCATGTCCAATACATGCAGGCTGTTAATGACGTCATCGCCATAGGTTAAGCCTTTCGCTTCGGTTTCAGAGAGCTTGACTTCCGTATTGACGGGAGAATCCACTTTCGCTTTCGCTGATTTTTCCTGAACTTCCTTGCTTAAGATGTAATTCATGAATTCGCCGGCCAATTCTTTTTGATCGCTGGCTTTAACAATATTCACCGTATTCATCACTGCGTAGCCGCCTTCTTCAGGGGAAATGAACTTGGCATTGGGAACGGCTTCCTGTAAATCGCCAAAATACATTTCCATGATCGGGCCTGCAGCGATTTCCCCTTGTGAGAACATGTTGACGAACTCTGATGTTTGCCCGTATTCCTTAACCGCATTCGGCATGATTTTTTTCATTTGATTGAAGGCTTTATCTTCATTGAACTCTTCACTTCCGCTAACTTTTGAAGCGGCATCCAAAAACATCGGTCCAGTTGTTGAAGTGATGGATGGGATCGTGATCTTCCCTGCCAAATCCTTGCTCCAAAGATCTTTCCAAGATGTGATCGGTTTACTCACTTCATCGGGATTATAGGCAATGCCAAATTGTGCAATCGTATAGGCTGGTCCAAAGTCATCGCCATTAGGCGCTTTTGCTTTGTCGTATATCTTATCAATATTCGGAATTTTGCTATGGTCGACTTTCTCAAATAACCCTTCATCGATGCCCTGCTGTGCATAGTAGTCGGATAAATAGATAACATCCACATCACTATTCGCTTGACGTACTTTGTTCAATCGATCTGCATTATTTCCTGAATCAACAACAATCTTTACATTATGCTTCTTTTCAAATGGCTCATAAACTTCCGGACGGAAGAAATCATCGGCGAATCCCCAAGTGGAAACGACTAATTTGGCTGGTTTTCCCTTACCATCCTCTTTTGAAGAGCATGCAGCTAAAACTAATGTGAAAAGCGATAACATCATCAATATTTTTTTCATCATTCAAACCTCCAAAATTATATTGTTTAAAATTTCCTTTTTACTGATATAAATGTAAAAAAAGACAATCTTAAATAGAATTGAAATTCTACCCAAGATTGTCTTTTCTTTGTAAACAAAGATAAAACTTATCCTTTGGTTCTCCAGTGGCGTTCCCTCCAGATAAATCCGAAGTGAAATCCATTTATATGATTAGATGATTTTTTCCTTCAATACAATATTGGTGAATGCCAGCTGCGTCGCTGAGTCATAATCCCTCAGGACAGCTTCAATATCCCAATTCGTTTGCGTTTCCAGCTTTTGTTTCAATTTCTTTTTATAAAGCAGGGACATATGGAAGTCAACCTCCTGCTTCAGGCTGGGAACTTCCCCTTCCAAAGCTTCAGAGCGCGGGGCACGTCGATGTTTGGCCTGGAATGTAATCACATTCTGCTCAACCGTGACCTTCAGCAGCGTCGTACCAAAGCCGAACAATTCCTTCGATACCTCATTATACATATGAGAAAGCACTTTCTTCGTTTCGTTAGAGTTTATCGGTAAGATGACTATCACCTGCCAAACTATCGTTTGAAGTAATTATATATACTTTTTCTTCATTACACAAGATAATATTCGGATTTCACACAAAAAAAATGTTTTTTTTAATTAAATAGCACATTTACTCACCAATACACGAATTATAAAAATAAGCATACGGGAATTTCAATATATTACATAACTTAATATCCAATCCAGCACTTCTATTAATGAAAACTTTTTCAGAGAAATAAGCGCAAGATTGAAAACAATTGATATAACCTTGCACCGCATTGAAAACGCTATCATATGGATTTAATATAGCTAGTATAGAGCGATCAAAAATAAAGAGTATCAAAGGCTCGTTAAATGAGGGAGGAATTATTATGAAGAAAGCTTTTGAGAAAGCGCAGCAATTCGGGAAATCTTTTATGCTCCCGATTGCCGTTTTGCCAGCGGCCGGTTTATTGCTGGGTATTGGCGGCGCTCTTTCCAATCCAAATACAGTTGAAGCTTATCCATTTTTAGACTTTGCTTGGCTGCAGGCCATTTTCACGATCATGAGTTCTGCAGGAAGCATCGTATTCGGCAACTTGCCGGTCATTTTTGCCGTAGGTGTTGCAGTAGGATTGGCACGTTCGGATAAAGGGACCGCAGCGCTGGCAGCCATGATTGGCTACTTCGTCATGAACAGTTCAATAAATGCACTGCTTCAAATAAATGGGGAACTTGCCAAAGATAATTTGGCAGGTGCCGGACAGGGAATGGCGGTCGGGATCCAAACACTGGAGACCGGTGTGTTTGGCGGTATCATAGTAGGTATCGTTGCCGCACTTTTACACAATAAATATAATAAAATCCAGCTTCCGCAAGTTTTAGGGTTTTTCGGTGGTTCCCGTTTCATTCCGATCATCGTTTCCTTCGCGTCCATCTTGGTTGGAGCCGTGCTTTTTATCGTATGGCCTTATTTCCAGCTTTTCATAAACCAATTAGGTGCGCTGGTAACGAGCACAGGTACGATCGGGACTTTCTTTTACGGCTTCATATTACGGATGCTCGGGCCTTTAGGGTTGCACCATATTTTCTACCTTCCCTTCTGGCAAACAGCTTTAGGCGGAACGATGGAGATAAAAGGGCAGATTGTAAGCGGGACCCAGAATATCTTCTTTGCGCAATTGGCCGATCCGACTACCGTCAAGTACTATGAGGGTGTTTCCCGGTTCATGTCCGGACGGTTCATCACGATGATGTTTGGTTTACCCGGCGCTGCACTGGCCATTTATCACTGCGCTAAACCTAAAAATAAGAAAGTCGTGGCCGGCTTGCTTCTTTCAGCTGCCTTGACCTCTTTCTTAACAGGCATCACCGAACCGCTTGAATTCAGTTTCTTGTTTGTCGCCCCGATCCTTTATGTTATTCATGCCTTGTTTGACGGACTTGCCTTCATGATGGCAGATATATTCAATATAACGATCGGTCAAACCTTTTCTGGAGGATTTATTGATTTTACTTTATTCGGGATACTCCAGGGTATCAGTAAAACAAACTGGATTTATGTACTGCTCGTCGGCATTCCATGGTTTTTCCTATACTACTTCACTTTTAAATTCTTGATCAGGAAGAAGAATTTGAAAGTGGTCGGCCGTGAAGATGATGAACAGGCCGCCGTTGCACAAGTAACCGCGTCAGAGAGAACCCAAACCATCGTGAATGGACTAGGCGGACAGGAAAATATCGATATAGTCGACTGCTGTGCAACCCGTCTGCGCGTCACGGTAAAGGATGAATCATTGGTGAAAGAAGACGTCATTAAACAAACCGGTTCTAAAGGCGTCGTAAAAAAAGGAAATGGCATTCAAATAGTATACGGTCCCCAAGTGACGATCATCAAAAATGAAGTGGAAGAATACTTGGGTCATTAAGAACATAGATAACGATAAGGACGTGTTAAACATGCAACAGGTGCTGGATAAAATTCACAAAAGCTTAATTGTATCATGTCAAGCATTGGAGAATGAGCCACTGCACAGCTCGTTTATTATGGGGCGCATGGCCATTGCTGCCAAGGAAGGCGGTGCGAAGTGCATTCGCGCAAACTCTGTAGCTGACATAATGGAAATCAAGAAAAATGTGGACCTTCCAGTCATAGGGATCATTAAACAGGTGTATGGACAAAACGATGTCTACATCACTCCCACCATGGCCGAAATTGATGCATTGATGGAAACCAAAGCGGAAATCATTGCGACGGATGCTACATCCCGGATAAGACCGGACGGTAAAACGTTAAAGCAGTTTTATGGTGAAATAAGAGCAAAATATCCAGATGTTTTACTAATGGCCGATGTATCCACCATTGAGGAAGCCATATTCGCTGACAATTTAGGATTCGATATCGTAGCGCCCACTTTATACGGCTATACGGACGAAACGTTCGGCCAGAAAATATATCAGGATGACTATGCTGTGCTCAAAGAGATCGTAAAAGCAGTGAAAAAAGCGAAAGTGATCGCGGAAGGAAATGTCATAACACCGGAAATCGCCCGCTCTGTATTGGATATGAATGTCCATGCAGTAGTAGTGGGAGGTGCCATTACCAGACCGCAGCAAATCACTAAAAGATTCGTGGATGCCATCCAAGAATAGAACGCTGCACATAGTAATGAAAAGACCCAGACTGGAAACAGTTTGGGTCTTTTTTACGATTCATGGATCATTCGGTTATTGACGTCCCTAATGGATACATTAAACTATGAATACATATAAGAAATTTGAAATGGGTGATCAAATGGAATATCTCGCAGAAAACCTCATATATGGCATTGAGTGCAGCATGGACAAATTCACCAAAACAGAAGAAGAATTGGCCAATTACATTCTGCAGCGCCCTGAAGAAGTAAGTCAGTTAACCATTAGTCAAATAGCTAAAAAGCTTCATATTTCACCTGCAACCATTACACGTTTTTGCCAGAAATTAGCCTTTTCCGGGTTCAATGAGTTCAAGCATGAGTTAAAAAGGTTCGTGGATCTCCGCAATACACCGAAAAATATGAAGAACATCAGGCAGGTGGATTATTTCGCTAAACTGTATCAAGATCACTTAGGTATCATTGATAATACCTTTCATATAACCACATATGACGATATCCAAAAAGCTGTATCTTACCTTACACAGGCAAATAAGATTCATGTTTATGGAATAGGGAGTTCAGGTATAGCGGCCCAGGAGTTCAAGTCCAAGTTTTTCCGTATCGGCTTAACTGTTGAAGCCATTACAGATCCCCATCAGTCAATGATGGATGCAGCTTTAAGTAACGAGAATAGCGTTGTCATCGGCATTTCCATTTCCGGAACAACGAAAGAAGTGATTTCTGCAGTAAAAATTGCAAAGAAGCAAGGCTCACGCATCTTGATTTTTACTGGAGATAAGAAGTCCGAGCTCTCACAGCTTGGCGATATATCGCTATTGGTCACGAGTAAGAACAGCATGCATATGGGGCAAAACATTTCTCCATTGCTTCCGCTGCTATTACTTTTTGATTTAATATATACGGAGTTGGTCGCTAAAGATTATAAAAAAAGGATAAGCATCAGGGAAAAGACTTTAAAGGTATTGACCGAGAACGACTGACTTTTGTCCGATCCGTTAATATAAAAAACTGCATCGCCAATGCTTGTCTGTTACTAACAATTGGGATGCAGTCCACTTTATATATTCCTTTTAAACTAAATTCCTTATGACTGGCATGGAACGTTCTTGGAGCCTCTCGGAAAGAAGACTATACGCAACTACTTTATTCTTGTACTGTTTGACTACATCCACATGGTCGTTGTAAATGTACACAAATAATCGAACATCGCTTTTTCCTCTTTTAGTATCAATCATTATTGGAATCCCACTGTTCTCTGGATGTAAAAACAATTCCTCGTTCCCTGGGAATATATGATTCTTTTTCAAAAACTTAGCTTCGTTAAAATAATTTATTACTTGAACTTTGTCTTCACCTTCCAAACTATTTCCATCATAGGTTACGATTGCATTCTCGCCACTAATTTCCGAATGTATTTTAAATTTACTCAGAATCCAATTCACTGCATCAGTTGGTAGGCAGGTAACTAATAATTTAAGCAAACCTAAGATAATAGTCAAAATCAATACAGGCACTGTCATATTTCATCATCTCCGCTACGTTATAATTTAAAGCTGTTTTCGCATACTTTGTTGCTATTTACCAAGTAATGCGGTGTGGTTGATTTCCCCTTCAGATGCTCGCTTTCCGCGGGGCGGGCGGTGAGCCTCCTCGGCGTAAACGCCTGTGGGGTCTCACCTGTCCCGCCGCTCCCGCAGGAGTCTCGCACTTCCACTCCAATCAACCTTAAATAGTCTCGTTTTAAAAACAACAACCTTAACGAAAAGAGCCTAATTTCATGTTTAATTGAAAGAGGCGGTCAGGTTTTCTTTGAAGTGACCGTTCTATTCCCGTGTTTCTTGTTCACCCAGCTTGCAATGGTGATTTTTTCACGTATCAATCAGATTATTTCGTTCACATTTCCGCCACATATGTGAACAAATTCACAATTCCCTGCAAATAGAGTATGTCTTATATCACTCGTACAAAACATGAGTTTTATAAATTAAGCCTATATACATTTTGATATGCTATTATAGCAATCATTCACGTGATATCTTAGGCTAATTTTATTACGAAGTAGACGATGCCCACAGTTAATATTAGGGCAAGACCTATATAAATATAACTAAGGTTCAACAAATTCCCTCTCGTTGCCGCGGAATAATCACTATCACTCTTCCCCGCTAGCGAAAGGGTCCCAACCAAGGCAACTAAACTAATGGCTACTACTAATACTATACTTATCGTCATCATCCAATGCCTCCCCATATTATTACCCATTTCCTTGAGCCATTTCAAATTATTCCGATTCTCATCGTATATCGTAGTGAAACTACACAAAAAATCGTTCCTGATTGGCAGGTCGATCGCTCATCGTAAATATATTAGAAAACCCTACTTCTCTATAATAAAAAGAACAGCCAATTTTAGGACCATCCAATTAAGTGAAATTTCCACCATCCACTTGCTGAATTCTCGTTCATATACATAGAAAGGTGCAAAGACTATTGTTTTAGAGATGAGAATGCTTTCTAAACATGATTCTATTCAAAGACTCTAGGCAAAAGGGTTCGATCTAAAAGGTAAAACAAAGTGGATTGGAACGAAAGGCGCGAAACTCCTGCGGGAAAAGCGCGTCTTGGGGAGACCCCGCAGGCGCGAAGCGTCGAGGAGGCTCGCCGACCGCCCGCGGAAAGCGAGTGCCTGGAGCGGAAATCAACATCTAAGTTGTACAATCCATAAAAAGACTGTAGACAAAAGAAGCTCTATCTTACTGGTAAAACAAAGTGGATTGGAACGAAAGGCGCGAGACTCCTGCGGGAAAAGCGCGTCTTGGGGAGACCCCGCAGGCGCGAAGCGTCGAGGAGGCTCCCCGACCGCCCGCGGAAAGCGAGTGCCTGGAGCGGAAATCAACATCTAAGTTGTACAATCCATAAAAAGACTGTAGACAAAAGAAGCTCTATCTTACTGGTAAAACAAAGTGGATTGGAGAGGAAGGCGCGAGACTCCTGCGGGAAAAGCGCGTCTTGGGGAGACCCCGCAGGCGCGAAGCGTCGAGGAGGCTCCCGGACCGCCCGCGGAAAGCGAGTGCCTGGAACGGAAATCCACATCTAGTTGTACAATCAAAGACTGCAGACAAACTCAATGAAAGTCGAGTTTGTCTACAGTCTGAGAAGATCCTTATAAACTTTTTACAGCCTCTGCAAACCTTTTGATGCCTTCGTGAATGGAAGCCTCATTTTCCCTTGCAAAAGTAAAGCGTACATATTCCTTATTTGTACCTAATGTTGAACCAGGAACGTATATAACTCCTCTTTTGATAGATTCCTCCAGTAACTTTATTTCGTTCAAAGGCACCTTCAGCTTACACCACAAATGAATTCCACCATTTGGAGAAAAATACTCAACTTCTTTATGCAGGAATTCGTTAAGACTCGAAACTATTGCATCCCTTCTTTTTTCTAGCTGCTCTCTTAAATAAGTAATATGGGCAGGAAAATACTCTGAATCCAAAAAATCATTTGCTATCCATTGAGTGAAGGAGCCATGGCCGAAGTCAACCTGCTGCTTAGCATCGGACAGTCTCTCTATAACTGGTTTCGGTCCTATTATCCAGCCAATTCTTAAGCCAGAAGCAACAATTTTTGACAAAGAGCTTATATATAAAACATTTCCGTTGTTGTCCATCGATTTAAGAGTAGAGATTTTTTCCCCAGAAAAGGAAGTTAAACTATATGGATCGTCTTCTACAACCGGTATTCCATATTCGGATGAAATCTCTAGAATCCTTTTACGTCGGTTGATATGAAGTACAGTTCCTGTTGGGTTTTGAAAAACAGGGTTCAAAAATATCATCCTGATTCGATGTTTTTTATGTAGGGCTAGTAAATCCTCTGGGTTGATGCCATCCTTATCAACTGGTAAAAGAAAAGTTCTTAGTCCTGCGGATTGAAAAATGGGAAGGTTGTAGCCGTATGAAGGATCTTCCAATGCAACGGCATCGCCTGGCTTTAGCAGGCATTGGACAACGAGATGTATGGCTTGCTGTGCACCAGAGGTAATGAGTATGGAAGATGGATGAGTATCAATTTTTCTATACTGTTTTACATGATTAGTAATTGTGCCCCTTAAAACTGCATTGCCCTGGGGGTGATCATAACCTAAACTTCCAATAAAGGACCTATTCGAAATGATTTCACGTAAGGATTGGACCGGAAATAAGTCCTCTGAAACCTCCCCACTAGCTAAGTTTATTAGATTATTTCCTTCCGTTTCTTTACGTATTCTTTGGGTTACCGGCAAATTGGGTAAAAATGAACCAGCTTCGATATATCTATTCCAACTAGGCATACGTTTTCTGTTGATTCCCCATATATCCTTGCTGATCATCGTTCCGCTTCCTTTTTTTCGTTCAACTAACCCATTTGCTTCCAATTCATCATAAGCTGCTACAACTGTACTTCTGTTAACCCCCAGTTCATGTGCCAAGAAGCGCTCAGAAGGTAACGGCTTATCTAGTAAAAATGTTCCATCAGCAATACCACTCTCAATATAACCAGCTATTTGTTTATATAAAGGCTCCTTGGATTTTCTATCCGTTCTCCATTCCATAAGCTACATCCTTTAAATTGGTTTTGTTAAAAGCGTTCCAAATTATTGGCTTTTTTATCTACTTATTCATTCCCTTAAATGGTAAAACCTTTTATATCAGTATAATCCTCGGCCGGGATTATTGCACTCTTAGGTTGGAAGCTATACCATTTTTCAAGTTCCAGTTTTTTATTAAGGCTGTTTTCGCATACTTTGTTGCCATTTTCCAACTAATGAGATGCGGTTGATTTCCCTTCCAGATGCTCGCTTTCCGCGGGGCGGGCGGTGCTCCCGCAGGAGTCTCGCACTTCCACTCCAATCAACCTTAAATCGTTTCGTTTTAAAAACAACAATCTTAACGAAAAGTGCCTTTATTAATAATCGGATTTTCCTCATTGAATAGAAACGGCCTTCATTCTTTAAAAGGAATGAAGGCTATCGTTACATTTTTAACTGTGCAAACTTCCCTTCAGCCAGGGACGATTCCGATGATGGCCGATCGGGATTTGGATCAGGCTCGTTTTTCCTTGAGGACCATCACCGATCTTGTAAAGTTCATCACACATTTTCACATCAAAGCCGAGCAGCGGGTGCCCGTTCATTCCGAGGGCTGACGAAGCTAGCAGTAATTTCTGAACGAGCATCCCCGCCTCCATTTGCTGGATGCGGTATCCTCTATATCCAAGTTGCGTTTTGGAATGGTCCCGATCGCCAACTACATGTATGCAGATTGGCACTTGCTGAAAATTCATGATATCGAGGGACATTCCGTATTGCAATCGGACCCGCTGATCTCCCGATTGTATCTGTTGCAATGTATGTGTCGTGCTGTCGTATTGGTATGCACCATCTTGTATGTCTTCCACATTATACAAACAAGCATATAATGAAACGCGATGTTCATCGTTCACGTTTCTTCCATCCAAGTCATTTCGATAGGAGAACGAAGCGGTTGCCTCCTGCAGGAGAGAAGCCAGCTGCCATTGACTGACTTTCCCGAGTGCGAAGTCCATTTCAGGTGAAAACCGCTTCCGGCAAACTGATGCCAAGTCATAGGACAGCCGCTTCACGATAGGAAGGGCTACAAAATGTCCTTCGGATTTCGTCCCATTCCTCGGACTGATCCGCCGGAATGATTGGGTGGATTCGATCAGGGATGCTGCATTCAGTTTAGTCAGCATCGGAAATTCCCTGATTCTTTGCGACCGAACATAGTGTTCAGGCTGAATGCCCGGCAATTCCGGCAATAATTCCGTCGAAGTGACAGGTCCGTTACTATTACTTTCATCAGGACACCAAAATGCGGGGTCTGCCGATAAGGGGATCACCGCATATGTGCTCTCTTCCTCATCGGAAAGCCCGAGAAGGTGATTGATGGCCCGATCAAGGAACTGGAAGCACACCCCAGCTGCGATTCCAAATCGTTTCGCCACTTCGAGCAACTGTCCAAGAAGCACACCTGCATCCAGACCTTGCAGACGATATGAAAAGTTATTATATTTGTAGAAGTTTTTCCAAAACATCGTCGATACAAAAACCGTGCCAAAGCATGCGGACATATCAAAGTTTTCACCAAGAGCTTTTGTTATATATGAATCAAAATTCCCTTCCCGCAGCAATACCAGCCGGTGGTGTGCCGCATCATAATGGTATACACCAGCAGGTAATCCCTCCATCTTCAAATACACGTACAATTCGCTTGGATACAAAGCTCCCCCTGATGGCGGAAAACGCCGGAATGACTGCATGAGGTCCGCAGGTTCCGAGGAGATCGATACCTGACTGACTTGGGTCAGGCCATATGCATACCAGAGGAAATGACCGATTCCTTTAAGGTCCTGTTTTGAAGGCCCGCTGCAACCCTCCAGCGTCAGCGGCACCTCCAGTGATAGCGGAAAAACAGGCAAGTCACGGTAAAGCTTATACGTCAGCGGTGCATCCTCCCAATCCACTTCCCAATCCGGCGGACTTGCCTTTTCGATATCAAAATGCAAATTGTGCAAAAATGCTTCTAGACTCATCCTCCAACCTCCTAAATCACCGCTTATGGAAAAGGATGCGGATGCGGATTGAGCTGTTCGAATTCAAGCCGCCGTTCAGCATATCCAAGTTCCATCGGAACCCTCAGTATTCTCTCAAGCCCCGTTATGCGGGTAAGATGATGGCCGAATGTCATCGGCAGCATCCCCGGTATCAGCACTTTCACGCAATGTAATCCATTTCGTGCAATTTCCGGTGTCGTCTGATCCACCACAATCACCTCGAGTTGCAGTCGGCGAAACTCCTGAAGGATTTCCTGCAAGTCTTCCGTCAAGTCCGGATGGTTCACCTTTTCCCCGTATTCTTCAGCGAATGTTCGCATCGGGCGGTCATCATCCAGCAGAAACTGCAGTCGCTCTTCGGCTTGCGGTAAACCGTACAGCATGCCATGATCATCCATTTTCCGTACCAGTGAAGAATCATGCAGCATTTTCTTAACCTCATCCAGATTCTCTTCCAAATTATCGTCAAGTGTCAGCATCATGCCAGCCAACTCGAAGACCGCGCTTTTCACGGCCCGGATCGGGTCCAGATGGGCCCCTGCCGCACATATGATATTCAATCCTTTTTGTTTCCTGTTTTTAGCCAACGCCCATACGCTCGGGATACCATGTTCCATGGTCGAATTAAACAAATGGATATCATACCCTGCTGCCGCCCTCGCCCTGTCAATCATCAATTCCAGTTCTTTATCATTTGCAGAATAAGGGTCAAGACGTGTGAGCGGCAGCTGCGCATACCAGGTCAGAAGAAACGAATCACGTTCGACCACTTCCATGATGCCGTAGAAAATGGACTCCTCCAAGCTTCCCCCTAAAGCACAGCCATTGGAGGTTTCATAGACAAACCCCTGACCGCAGCCCAAGCTGTAATAGGAAAGCAATTCCGGGACCAAGATCGGCCGCTCTTGCAAAAATGAGTGGCCCCATACCCAATCTATCGAGCGGTCAGGATTAAACGGTTGAAACGGGAAATCCCTCTGTGCATAATTTTCCTTCGAGTGTACCCCTATCCTGATCGGATCGAGCGCAAAATCCTTAAGGTTGTTGTAACTGTCATGTATGACTGTCCGTTTACCGCGGGGCTCCATACCGCAATATCTTTCCAATCCCTCCAATATGGCCGTCATCTCACTGGCCGCATATGAGAGAGTACGGCCTGCCGCCCCCTCATCTCCTATGAATAAAGGCAAATTAACACTTACATCGGCAAATGGCGGCACAAGGTCAATCATTTTATTATTCAAGAAACCTGTGCGATGGTCCAAGTAATCCTTGGCCAGAACTTCATTCAGGTCTTCCATTGAACGAGTACGGTAACTGTCGGGACTGATTTTCGGACTTGGCTGTAACGTAATCCTGGCACGCTCCTTCGAGTCATCAGGTAACGTTGAGCAAACCAGACACAATGGATCTGGTAAAAATGAGTGCCACGAGCCATTCAGCGTTTTCAAGTTGATGATTGATACACGCCCTTCCGAACAGGCGCGTTCTCCTTTCATCGCCTTCCTTACCTCTGCACAAATCAAGTGGGCCATCTGTAAAAGGCCTGTGCGTGATGCAGCCGCATCACGATCCATCCCCCCATTTTCCTCCAGCTGTTTGCGGATTTCCCACATTTCTTTTCGATCACGCCCGGCCATGAGATGCCTTTGGTCCGCACATTGTGAGCAGCCAGGAACATCCGGGCGCACCAACGGACCTATCACTCCCTCTCCAAATGAAACGAACCCCCGCAGCCATGGAATGCCCGCTTGCCTTATCACCTCTTCCGCCTTTAAATGGACAGCTGGATTCCAGGCATCTTGCAACAGAAGGACAATTGCCGTCGTTTGCGGTATTCCTGCCTCGAAATCGTTTTGGCGATTCACCTGATATTGGCCGGACAGGTCTCCATGAACATGGTCGGCCAGCACTCCTTCCCCGACAACCAATACGTCAGTTTTCACCCTGATTCCTCCTCTCGCAAAAGCACCCCAAACACTCCTGCCATTTCTTCCTTCAAATAAGTTTCCAGTTCTAATTCGAAAACGAAGATTCGCTTCTTATTCTTCTTCAAGACTTGAATGGCGGATTTTAATATCTCGGAATTCCCCGTCACTCCGCACGAAGGAATCACAAGATTCAAGGGCTTTTCTTCCTTAAGAACAGGCGATGCCACTAAATCTGGAGCTGTGAGGCAAACGGTCTGGTTTTGGACTTTCATGACGGCCTTTTGCAACGCGTTCCGTAATGCGATCGTTACATTCAAACCGACAGCTCCGGACCAGCCGTCGCTCGTTCCTGCCCAAACTACCGGGAAACCGGACACTTCCTCACCCAACGCGATGATCGGTTCTCCTTGCAGACGGGTCAGCGCTTGTAGATAATACCTGCAGCGTTCATCTTCCACTTGGGCCAACTGCACCGACACGAGTTTCTCCTGGTTGAACCGCTTATTGTCAAGCTCTTTATCCAAATAGCTTTGCAGCCCACGGCATACACATTCAGCAAATGTTTCCCCTGCTCCGATACCGACGACCGACTCCTTTATATCTTCTGCCCCCTGAAGCGGTGTAAGAGTCGGAATGAGCTGGCTGAGTGTTCGGGATACATATGCTTCAACTCCTGAAAGACCGGATTCCCTTCTCGCTTCCTCATGCGTCAGATCTGAACGGATGATTTCGGGCAGCAGTTCGGCCGGACCCGACGACAGCGGATCAACAACCTGAACTCGGCATTGGGCCAACGGCAGCTGTTTTAAATCTCCCTCATCCCAACGATGAAAGATCCCGGATTCCGAGGATGTCAATCGGCTGAAATACATAAACACCTTACCCGGCTTACTCGGTTCCGATTTCTGTTCGAGCCGCTGATCAAAATCTTCAATCCATGCAGCAGCCCCCTTTCCCGTCACTCCCGGGTGGGGAATGAATGGATGCCATTTTCCCTCCATTGTATCCATATCCAACAGATAAAAATGATTGGCTTGTTCTGCTGTCGTAACGCCTGTAGCCTCTTTAAACCATTCGAATACCATTATATTGGCCAACATCGCTCCGGCTGTCGCGGAAAAGGAAGATGGTGCCTGATTCTTTTCCAGTTCAGCTTGATGTAAACGACGCCAAGCAGACTCCCAACACCCCTTGGAATCCGGATGGACAAGCGGACCAGCCATACCTACTTGATTGATGATCAATGCAGGAAACAGGATCTTTTTCCCTTGCCTGCAAACCGAATGAAGTTCTCTTAACTCCTCTATATCACCCTCTTGTGACACATATAAAATCGTGTCAAAAGGCTGCACGATTTCCTGCCATTCAATCTCTTCTCCCTTTTCAAGCACGACCTCCCCTATGGAAACCTCGTCGTCCGTCTTACGCGCATGCGCCACGATTTCATTCAATCTTTTTCTATTGGTCGGTACCGTGTCCGTAATGAAGATTTGGAATGCGGGCAATCCGGATTCCAACAGCGAGGACACCAATGAAAGGAACAATGGGCCAGAGCCTATGGCCAACGCCTTCTTCTTTCGATAAGTTTCAAAACGGTAAGCCCCGGAATCGCCGCAGCTTTCCAGGAACTCAATTTGTGAAGCATATCTTTCAAGTACTTGATTCCTCAATTGATGGGGACTGTCCTGACTTACATCCCGTACAAACCCATTGCCGTACAAAACCTCGGCAATTTCCATCACCCTGTTCCGGTATGGGCCAGGCAATCCATCCGTCAACTCGCCCAATGTATGGTTTCCGTTGAACATCGGTAATAGCTTTTCAATCCACTGGACGATCGAGCCGCCCTCCATACGGAACGAACTTATGTTATTCCTGAAATACACACCTCTATTCGGTTCCGGAAGAAAAAACGTATCTCTCTTCACCTTCAAACGCATAGAAGGGGTCAAATTCACCATTCCGCTCCTCCTAACCCGATGCATTTTAAGTACTGCTATTAGCACAGCACTTCACTTTAATCCTATGTACAACAATTTGTCCCTTATGTCTAATGCAATAAAGAAAAGTCCCTGTACATGCAGGGACTTCCTTTTAGAAAATCTGGATACTTAACCGCCGCAACGTCCGCAACGACCGCCGCAACCTCCGCAGCGTCCGCAACCTCCGCAACGGAACCCACAACCTCCGCAACCTCCGCAACGACCGAACCCACAGCCCCCAATAAAGCAACCAAGGCAACCAAAACAACCAAAACCGAAACCAATGAGTCGGGAATCGTCAGCAGAATATCCTGGCTGGAACTGGCTTTGATCCCAAGGAACTGGCTGAGTCACCTGGAAATCATCGACATACAGGTTTTGCAATTGATTTTGAAATTCATACATATTATATAACCTCCGTTTATTATTTATAAGGTAGTACTTAGAACAGGAAATCTGAACGAAATGGTCAGGGAATTGATACCACGTCAAATACTTCCTCCAACAAAATATGTCAGGGGAGTGGGTATTGCCACTGATTATAGCGCCTAATTTCAGCAAAGGCGTTTACGATGAATACCTGGACGATCACTGAAAAAAAAGAAAACCAGAAGGTTAACACCCTTCCGGTTTTCTTGTTTTCCTTATTTCAATAGGACGATCTTTTATGTATAGCCATTACTTTCGAAGTCATCTTAGTTCTGCAGCTGTTCATAACGATTCCAGTTCACCGATTTTTCCAGCACGATTGATATCAATACGCCCATTATGAGCCCATTCGTCAAAAATGGCTGTAAAAGCGTGGGAACGTTCGAAAATGCATTAGGCAGGATGTTCATCAAGCTCACGCCAATCAATACTGGTACGGCAAGCCTGAATATCGTATCTGAAGTGAAATGCTGTCCCTTGACGCTATTGAAAGCCGTACCGAACAGCTGAAGGTACGCAACGAACAATACTGCATTCCCGACTGTTATCGGCATGGTGGCCAGGAAAGCGATGAAAGGAGGAATAAGCCCAATTATGGTCAATAGCATGCCTCCAAGCAAGAAGGGCCTCCGCTCATAGATTTGAGTGCTCTGCAAAAATCCGATGGACGAAGTAAAAGGTGTATACGGAACAAGTCCAAGCAACGGAGCGAAAATGGTAAAACCGCCAGTCATGAATAAAGAATTCCGATACTGCTTGTGTTCAGCTTTATCACCGATTAATTCCGATGCGGCTTGAATGGAAGCGAATGTGTTACACAAATTCAGTAATCCTGCAAAAAAGGAAATCGCTATGATCCCGAATTCCAGATTTGGAGCACCTAATGGGAAAAGTGAAAAAGCGGCACCCGTCGATCCCATTTCTCCCCCGGCCTCCGGAAATAGCAGCTCGTAAAAAATCCATCCCACCATAATCCCGATCAATATAGAGAAATTGCCTATGGTCCTTGGTCCTTTTATCTTTAATATACTTACTAGAAGTACAATCCCCACTGATAGGAAACTGACCGGGATGTTAATTTCCCCATTCTCCGTAATCCCAAGCATCCCCTTGAAAAAGACAAAGATGAGCTGGAACGTCAGAAGGAATAAATAAACCGTCATGACCATGGGGGTGAAAATCTTCTGGACAAATGAAATCAGGTTGAAGGCAGCAATAATGAGGGTCACGACACCAGCTGCAATGAGGCCAGTAGCAATTCCCCCTCCTATCTCGGCATAACCGAGCCCTAAGGATGGTGCTGATAACCCTAGATTCAGCATCACTCCCCACAATAGACCGGAGTGACCTTCCATGAGTGGATACTTATGCCCCTTCCACCCCTGAAACACGCAAGCGATCCCGGTGAAAATGAGAGAGCTTCTCATGGTCATTTCCGTAACATCGGGAGGCAGATCAAAAGCTGCGCCAATCGATATGGGCACTACTACCGTATTTGCAAAAATAAAAAACAACCATTGAAAAGAAGAAAATAGAGTCACAGAAGAACTCCAACTTTTCATAGATTCCATCTCCTTTGAACATGATACTTTTCAAGCTCATGGTGAATTTCAATTGCCCTTCCATTGAAAAAGGCGATAAGACAGCACCATGCTAATAAACGCGGTCCCCGGACGGGGCATGAGATAATGATGACGTTACCATTAATAGTAACAAAGACTGCAGCTCCCTGCTAATTTGTTGGCTTGACTAAGGCTGCAAGGCAAATGGACAGGCATACGCGAGTCTGTTTAAAATATATTTGTGTAATAGCGACAATGGCACGGAAGGGATTCCTTAACCAATTTAGAAAAAAATCACTTCCACAGCATATAACATAAGTAAGTAAAAGTACATGGAAGCGGAAGCCGTTCCATAACCAAAACGAAAAAGGAAATCCGGAAGTATCCGGAAATCCTTTTTCGTTTACTTTTACCGTTCAATTGACTGCTTTTGTTTAGACAGTGAACCGGAAACTACGTTTCCTTTATACATGACTGCTTTACGTTCAGAACGCCTGGCAACTGTCTCTGCAGAACAGCTTGCGTCAATTAACACCAGACTTGCGGCATCTCCCGCTTTCGGCCATACCTGGTTACCCTTTTCGTCCAATGGGGTTTTTCCGCCGGTTATATACCCGAGTGTCCGGGAAAGTGAAACTTCATCGATCCATTTGAAACGTTCTGCGAGCCTTCCTGCTCTCTCCAAGATGTCACCATTCCCAAGAGGGGACCATACATCAAAGATATTATCATTTCCTACTGATACTTCAACCCCTCTTTCATGTAATAAATCAACAGGGGGCATCTGCCTGTTAATAGGGACACTGGTGACGATGGAAATCCCCGCATCCCTAAGAATGTCAGCCAAATCATAGGCTTCTTCCTTGGATACGTCCCCGATACCGAAAGCATGGCTTAATGCTACCCTGCCTTCCCAGCCAGCCTGCTTGGTCAGAGCTGCCAAGCGTTTCATGGTGAACGTGCCCAGATGGCCTGGATCATGCAAATGCAAGTCCACATCAGCGTTCGCTTCCACTGCTAAATCCATCAATTGAACCAGCGATGCTTCAATATTGTTATCGACTGTTGCTGGATCGACCGCCCCGACGATTCCTGCCCCGTTTCGCAATGCCTCCCTGACAAGTTTGACTGAACCGGACCGCAACAATCCGTGCTGCGCAAATGCGACTATTTCTGAACTGAGTCTATGAGAATAGCCAGCAAGCGCCTGCTGCACTTGCTCTAAGTTTTGCAATCCCACTTCAGGATAAATATCAACATGGGTCCGTATATGTGCAGAGCCGGAAGCTAAAAGGATTTCCAGTAAAGATTCTGCACGTTTACATGTGCTTGTTGCTATGGAAGGCAGGACCCGCTTCTCATTTTCAAAGCGTTCAATGACACTTGAAGAAGGAGTGCACGCTCTCCAAACATCCCCCATCAGTGTCTTATCAAGATGAACATGCTTTTCGATGAAGGATGGTAACGCCAGCAACCCTTTTGCATCCTCCACCGGTAAATCATCATGTATGGCTTCCCCATCTTTGACAACCTTCGCAATCCTCCCATCCTCCATCAACAGATGAAATAACCCGGTCACCGTTCCTGTAACTCTTTCATTCTCTATCTTGTAACCACATTCCAAACGAACATTCTTTAACCAATAGATTGTATTCATGATTTTCATCCCTTCTTGAAATAGACCTTCAATTCGACTTCAAGGCAGATTCGCGATCGAGTCCGCCGTAAACCAGATTTCCATTGACCATAACCGCAGCACGCTTCGATCTCCTGGCAACTGCCTCGGCAGCACAAGATGCTTCCACAAAAACCATACTAGCGTCATTTCCCACATTCGGCCATAAACGATTTCCTTCAGGGTCCAGTGTCTTGATCCCTCCCGTAATGAATTGGAGTGATTGGGACAATGCATACTCGTCCTTCCAGTTGTACCTCTCGGCCAATCGGCCTGCCTTTTCCAGCATATCCCCTGTACCAAACGGGGACCAGGAGTCATAAAAGCCATCGCATCCAAGGGCAACATGGACACCTTTTTCATGCAGTGAATCAATCGGGGGAATGACCCTGTTGATCGGAACTGTAGACATGATGGCTACCCCCAGTTTTGATAGTTCACTGGCCAGTTCATTTGATTCTTCTATTGAAACATCACCAAGTGCAAAAGCATGACTGATGGCCGCTCTGTTTTTCCACCCTGCTTCATCGATCAAAGAAGCGAGTTTCTTGATCGTATATAAACCTAGATGACCGGGATCATGTATATGAATATCAATATCAGCATCAAATTCAACGGCCAAATCGACCATTTCATATAGGGAAGCTTCTATATTATTATCCACGCCGCCAGGATCCAGGCCGCCCACCAAAGACGCCCCTTCTTTCATCGCTTGTCTCATCAACCCTTTTGAATTCGTTCTTAGCAGTCCATGCTGTGGGAAAGCCACGATCTCGTATGTCATTTTCCCTTTGAAACGATATAATGCACTTTGAATCTCTTCCAAGTTCTTCATGCCGATGTATGGATCGATGTTAACATGCGTCCTTACATGCGTCGCCCCGCCGCTTAACAATAGTTGAAGCATCCGTTCAGCCCGGAGCCGACCGGTTTCAGCCAGTTCAGCAAGCTCTTTTGCTTCTAACTTTAAGCGTTCGATTAAATTCGGAACCGGAATGCATGATTTCCATGGCAGTCCTAAATAAGTCTTGTCAAGATGATTATGCATCTCCTTGAAAGGAGGAAGTGCAAGCAGCTTTCCCGCGTCGTGAACAGGATCATCCGTTTTCAAAGGCATACTTGAAGCCAATTGCAATTCCTTTATGACCCCATTTTTTATATACATGTTGTATGCAGCTGTCTTCGTCCGGTCAATCCGTCCATTCTCAAAAACAAATCCACTATCAAGTGTAACGTTTGTAAGCCAGTATGCTTCATTCATCAAATCACTCTCTTTAATAGAAGATTAAACACCTGTCGTCTCGAAAGATGAAATAGATCCGCTAACAACCTTGCCTCTGAAGATGACAGCGGCACGCTTTGCCCTTCTAGCCACCGCTTCCGCAGAACAGCTGGCTTCAAGCAACACGATATTCGCCTCATCCCCGACATTAGGCCACGCCTTGATCCCGTCCTTGTTTAATGGGGTCTTCCCTCCTGTTATGAATTGCAGGCTTTGCGCTAAGGAACGTTCTTCAATCATGCGAAACCTCTCGGCAAGGCGACCGGCCTTTTCCAGATTGTCCCCGATGCCAAAGGGTGTCCAGTGATCAGTGAGGCTGTCATTACCCAATTCGACCTTCACCCCTTTTTCATGAAGAAGGGGGATGGGAATCGTTCTGAAGATCGGCACTGTGGATGTAATCGATATTCCTGTTTCCGAAAACCTTTCGGCTATGCCCGCTGCCTCCGGGACTGAAAGATCTGCCAAACCGCTTGCGTGGCTGACCGTGACCCTTCCTTGCCAGCCTGCGTCTTCCGTCAGTGAAGCGAGGCGCTGCATGGTGAAGAGTCCAAGGTGATCCGGATCATGTAAATGGACATCGATATCGGAATTGTGTTCGACCGCGATATCCATGATTGTTTCAAGGGATTGCTCTATGTTTTCATCAATGGTGGCGGGATCGACGCCGCCTACCAGATTCGCGCCATTCTTCATGGCCTCCCTTATCAAACCGACGGAATTACTGCGTAATAGTCCATGCTGTGGGAATGCGACGATTTCATACGTCAATTTATCCTTATATCCTTCCAGTGCCTGAATGGTGGCCTCCAAGTTTTTCAGACCTATAACGGGGTCAATGTTGCAATGTGTGCGTATATGGGTAGAGCCGAAGTCCAATAATAAATCCAGCATTTTTTCCGCTCTTACTTTAGCGGTAGGCAATAATTCCGGCAGTAAGACCTGCTCTTCTTCTATCCGGGTTTTCACGCCATTAATGGCAGGCAGGCAAGCCTTCCACGGACCGCCATAGTAGGTTTTATCAATGTGGATATGCATTTCCTTAAACGAGGGGACCATCAGGAGACCGTGAACATCATGCTGTGGGTCCTGATCCGTTATCGATTCCTTTGACAATAGAATCGAGGATATTTTTCCATTTTCAATCTTGATGTGGTAATTTCCGGTTTCAGTGCCGGTGATCGTTTCATTTTCATTATAAGTAAACCCATTTTCCAAGCGTACATTCGTCAGCCAATACGATTGAGACATTAAACTCACCCTTCCACTCCAGATTGAATATGCATCACTTTCATTATAGTTCTAAAAATCAACAAATCATTTCAGAATTTTTACTCGTTTTTATGTTATTTTTACTTATTGCGCCAAAGAAAGAGATTCACCCTAATGGATGAACCCCTTTCGTCTTATCTCCCCATCACTTGATCGTTACGTCATTTATCTCCAGATAGCCTGAAGGGCTGATTGAAAATCCTTTTACTTCTTTAGCGACTGCAGCAACATTTTCTATGACCCTTACAGGAATATACGGGGTGTCACCCATCTCGATTTCCTGTGCCTCTGCGTATAGTTCTTTGCGTTTCCCCTCTTCTTTTTCCTTCCTGGCGGCATCTATTAAACGATCAACCTTTTGATTGCTGTAAAAGAATGTATTTCCTGCCGCTCCCTGTGATTCCGTATGAAATAGGTTATATTGATTATAATCGGCATCCCCGGTCGCGTTTCTCCAACTGATGATGAACATTTCCGATTGCCCTTTATTCACTTGTTCCACGAACGAACCGTACTCCATCACCTGTACCTTCAAATTAATCCCGATACCTTTTAGTTGGGATTGCAGGACCTCGGCCAAATTAACTCTTTCTTTACTGTCCATTGTCAGGATGGTTGCATCCAAGCCGTCTGAATATCCGGCTTCGGCCATCAGTTTCTTCGCTTCCTTCAGGTTGTAATCATAGGCTTCGAGGTCTTGGTTGTAACCGAATACTTTAGATCCCATCAAGGAGTTCGCCTTCACCCCCACATTATTAAAGACGCCCTTGATGATCGAGTCCATTTCAATGGCATGGGCGATGGCCTTACGGACCCTTACATCATTGAACGGTTCTTTATTGACATTGAACCCTAAGTATTCGGTACCATATCCTTCACTGCGGTAAACATCCATTGCCGGGGAAGATTCAACCTGGTCCATGACAGCTACAGGAAGAGGCTCTGCGATTTGCGCTTCACCGGTTTCAATCATCGATATCCTCGTGGAGTCTTCAGGGACGACTTTGAAGACGACCTTGTCCACTTTTGGCTCGTCTCCCCAATAGCTCTCGTTTTTCGTCAACGTGATTTCCTGGCCTGGTGACCATGAATCAAAAACGAAAGGACCGGTTCCATTTGGTTCCTGGATGATCTTTTTGCCATACTTTTCAATTGTTTTCGGACTGATGATTCCGCCTTCGTGATTCGCCAATATGGAAAGGAGAGGGGAAAATGGTTCCTTTAAAATGAATTGCACGGTGAATTCATCAACCGGTTTCACCTCTTTTACCATTTCGAACACGACTGCCCTCGGAGATGCAACCAACGGATCTAATAGTCGATCAAACGTCTTTTTTACTGCGTCTGCATTAAATGGCGTACCATCATGAAACTTTACATCTTCCCTAAGCTTGAATTCCCAGGTCGTGTCATCAATTTGCTTCCATTTTTCTGCTAGCATTGGCTGTATCTCACTATTCTCATCCCGTTGTACAAGACCTTCATAGACTTTATGGTGAGTGACGCTAGCGGCGTTAATCGTGGACATGAACTGCTGATCCAAATTCTCAGCGTCGGATAAGCGGGCAATGACCAATGTACCCCCTTCTTTTGATGCCCGGTTCGGATCACTTGCCGTTGTGTTTACGTCATTGTTAGAAGAACAGCCCGTAATGATGATAGCCATGATCATGACTAGAAAAAGCTTACCTGTCCCACGTTTTAACCCCATGGTCTTCTGCCTCCCAATTTCATTTTTTGAATATTTATCTAATTATAGGAAATATTCTGACTATTTTTTTCGAATATCTTTACTATGTTTTTCATTTTCTTTACTTGTTATCAAGAATTGCTTCCGTCTCGCTTATCGATTCCACGACCTTGAATGATGGCTTAAACAAATCTTTCTCCGCAAGCTCCTGATAATCCCTTTCCATATATCCTCTTCTCATCTTCTTAAAATATTGTTGTCCCTTATATCTGATTTCCGTTAAATCCAGATTGGGGATCATTTGATCCTTCATGACTACTTTTCCATTTATGATCGATAATTTAACGTCCCTCCCAGACCCGCTTACGAACATGGTTCGAATGGGATCATCGATCACACCCATATGAAAACCGTCCAAGTCAATCGCGATAATATCCGCCTTGGCCCCCGCAGCGATGCGTCCTAAATCGTTCCTGCCAAGAAAAGCGGCCGCATCAAGTGTGGCTGACCGAAAGAAATCGGCATAGACAGAGCCTTCCGTATCTCCTTCCACCATCCGTGAGAGCATGCTGCCTGTCCTGACGTTCTGGAACATATCCGGAGGGAATGTGTCCGTTCCAAGGGCGATATTGATCCCAGCCCGTTTATATTTAGCGAAAGATTCCAGTGCCTCCCCATGCCTCCCGATGATCAGGGGGCAATGAATCACCGTTGTATTCGTTTCAGCAAGCAGCGCCAAGTCATCACCCTGTCCATATTTCGCTTTACTATATCCTGAAACAAAGTGGGCATGCGGGATCCCTGTTCTTGGACCGAGAAAGCCAAGGTCGTACAAATATCTGATCGGTGTAACTTGATGGGCATTCCAGATGGTGTTGAATTCAAAACTTCCTTGTGCAGCATGCAGCTTTATGGGTACGTCCAATTTTTCGCTGTAATATTTAATCTGTTTTAATTGATCTGCCGTTTGGGACTCTATACGTTCTGGGGCAAGCATCCCTCTGACCATGCCTTCATACGCTCCATCGAATTTTTCCACAAACTCGACCGCTTTCCGTAATCCCTCTTCCCCGGCTTTTTCATCCCAATGCAGTTTAATATTCCCGTCAGGCTGAACGACCCTCATTCCTGATTGGAAACTCGGGCCAAGGTAAATCCTTAACCCCAATCCAGCTGCATGTTCTGCCGCAGCTGCCAATTCATCATAGGTTTCAGCCCAGTTTTTATAAAAAACGGAAGTAATGGGCATCGCCGTCGTCACGCCATGAAGGATGAGTTGTGAATAAGCATAGAGTGATTTAAAAGCTTCTTCTTCCCCGGTCATTAATTCAGAATGTCCGCTTTTTATATGCTTCTCTGACCAGAGAAGGTTTTTCTGTCTGTCGGCATCGGCTTCAAAATGTAAGATATCATGGTCAATGTCCCCTAATGCATTTAAATCTATGAATCCGGGACTGATAATGGCGTTTCCGGCATCCATTACCTCGTCCACTTCTCCTGGATAATTTTTTCCGACATACAGAATCGTGTCTTTTTCATAAACGATTTCCGCTTTTTCCAAAATGACATGATCGCATCCATCATACCCAATTACATATCTTCCTTTAAGCTTGGTTTTCATCTTATTCCCCTTTCACCATCGCGGCAGCTTCTTCTTCTCGTTCGTCATATCGCTTTTCATCTACATATGCCCTGGCATGGCCCCAGAAATATTTCGTCGGTTGCATATACTTTTCGAGCCCCGCACGCTTTATCGTTGAAAAGGCCTCCTCATTCGCTTCATCAAGCACTGTACTTTCATGGACCGTCCGTACATTCCTCCCTTCCATGATCAATTTCCCATCCACGATGACATGCTCCACATCATTCGCCACTGCTTGAAATACAAGCCTGTGAACATGCATGAATTCAGGGGTCAGGTGAGGCTGATGCAGATTGACCGTAATGACATCCGCTTTTTTCCCGATCTCAAGGGAGCCTATTTCATCATCCCAGCCAATGCATTTCGCAGCATCTATCGTGATCATTTCCAACAGCTTGCCTGGCGGTAAATAATAGTAGTCCCTAAGTGCTGCCTGGTGAACGAACTGTGTTTTCCTCATTGCCTGAAACATATCGAAACTTGTGGAAGGGGAAGTCCCATCCGTGGAGATTGCCACAGTTGCACCCATCTCCAATAATTCAGTTATCGGGGTACGGGCATGAACCTGGCCAAATCCAGGTGATGCACTGACGTTGGTACCTGTTTCTGCCAGTATTCTTGCCTCATCGAAGGAAATGCCCCGACAGTGCTGTAAATGGACATCCGGACCCAATAGGGCATTTTCCTTATCCTGTATCGCTAAATGAATCATCCCGCCAAAGGCATCAGAGTGAATGCGTGTATTATATTTCCTGGCAATCTCCCTAATTTTCTTCGCTTGATAAAGGTCATGATCATTCAGCCCATAAAGTCTGTCAGGAGATGTGGGATTGGAGGGATCCACGGATGTCACGATGACAAATGGCGTAATGAAGGCTCTTGTGCGGTCTTCATTCGCATGGTTCAGCGCCTCGATTACAGCTTCCGCCCCCTGTAGCACCTCTTCATAGGTAACTTCCTTCACCACTCTCTTTCCGTCAATCCACCGGCTAAATGAATGGGGCCATGGAGGGTTGCAAGGCCCTGTGCATACCACTTCCCTGATCCCCACTTCGGCGTATGCTTTTGCATGATTGATGGCAAAAATCGGTTCATCGGACCGCGGCATGGATCCTAACACGCTCACCCCGGTTGTCACGCCCGCCTTTAACCTCTCAAGTGAGGATAGCTTTCCTTCGTAATACCAAAAGTCATCTGTAACAAAATGCTTGTACGCATTCGTCATGATGGGCATCCAAAAATCAATATTTTCCATTGCAATCGTTTTGAACATGGAATGTCCCCCATGCCCATGAACATCTATCAATCCCGGCAATATGCATTGATGGCTGCAATCGATGACTTTTACAGCCTCATACTGCAATGTCAGTTTTTCGCTGGAATCAACGGCTAAAATCCTTCCTTGATGTATGGCGACGGCGCCATCCGGCAGAATTCTCCTGTTTTGATCCATGGTTATCACGGTCCCATGGATTAGCAATAAATCGATCATATTTCCCCTCCTAATTGAGAAGACAGCATAACATCCTTATGCTGCCTTCCTTTTGTGATGAATGTCTACTTCACGGTTACGTCATCAAGCATTAAATAATTTGCCGGATTCAGCCAAAGCCCTTTAACCGTTTCGCCATATACGGCCAAGTGTTCATAATTACGGATCGGAACATATGGAACTTCTTCCCTTTCAATTGCTTGTGCCTTGGAATATAGTTCCTTACGTTTATCGCTATCCGATTCTTTACGTGCATCTTCAATCAATTTATCCACTTCCGGGTTGCTGTAGAATGCACTATTTCCCGCAGCACCTTGGGATTTGCTATTGAAAAGATTGAATTGATTATAATCTCCATCGCCGGTGGCATTGCCCCAGCCGCCTATCGCTACCTGGTGCTCGCCCTTGGCTGTCGCGTCAATGTAAGCCCCATACTCAAGGACTTGAATCTTGACCTTGATTCCGATTCCTTTTAACTGGGATTGAATCACCTCAGCCATATTGATCCTTTCCTTACGATCGCTCGTCGTCAGTGTAAACTCCAAACCATCCTTGACACCCGCTTCAGTCAAGAGCTTCTTCGATTCATTAATATCATAATCGTAGCCTTTTATATCCGGATCATATCCAAACACCTTTGGGCTCATTGTCGAATTTGCCCTCGTACCGATGTCGTTATAAACCCCTTTAATGATGGAATCCACCTCGATGGCATGAGCGACCGCCTTGCGGACCCGCACATCATCAAAAGGTTTTTTCTTAACATTGAAGCTTAAGTATTCAACAGCAAGTCCCTCCGTGCGATATAAATCCATCGTGCCCGAAGCTTCGATCCTATCAATCTCCGTCACTGGCACTTGATCTGTCACATGCGCTTCACCCGTTTCAATCATCGCAATCCTCGTAGCATCTTCAGGGACAACCTTGAATACCACCCCATCGATCTTAGGCTTATCCCCCCAGTAATCCTTGTTTTTCGAAAGTGTGATTTCTTCACCAGGCTTCCACGATTTAAACACGAATGGCCCTGTCCCAACGGGGTTTTGAGCCAACTTGTCACTATTTTCCTTAATCGCTTTAGGGCTGATGATGCTTCCTTCATTACTCACTAAAATCGATAACAGCGGAGCATAAGGATATTTCAGCTTGAATTGTACGGTCGTTTCGTCAACGACTTTGATTTCTTTGATCATTTCCAATTTACCAGCCTGCGGCGATGCTGTTGCTGGGTCCAGTATCCTGTCGAAATTGGTTTTCACCGCTTCTGCATTGAATGGGGCCCCATCATGGAATTTGACTCCCTCCTGCAATTTGAACTCCCACGTGACATCATCCAGCTGTTTCCACTCTTTTGCGAGCAGCGGTTTAGGATTCATATTTTTGTCAGGAACGACCAATGTTTGATAAACCTTTTCATAAATGACGTTTGCCGATGGAATGTCTGTTATGAAATGAGGGTCCAAGGTGGTCGCATCAGATAATCGCGCGACGATCAGCGTTCCTCCTTCTTTCGCTTTTTCCTCTGTTTCCTTGCTGCCGGTTTGTTCTGCTGCACACCCTGATAAAACGGATGAGATGCCTAATAAAGAGGCAAAAAGCAACCCAATCATACCTTTTCTCATTCTAGTTCCTCCCTTTTCATCCTCCCTTTGTTTCTCCAAGTGACGTTCAGCTATGGGTACATCGGGCTTATGTAAATTATAAAAAAAAATGAAATTGTATATTTTCAGAATCTTTACTCATTTTTTAATTATCTTTACTGCTTTTCCGCATCATATTTACTTCAATTCCTTTTTTGAATAAATTGAATGAAAGAAAAGGAGGAAGTCCAATGAAGCCAGAGGTCGTAATCAATCATAACGAATTGAATGTAAACGAAAGAAAATCTCCGAAACTAAGACACTGGAAAGCCTTTTATAAAAAGTTCAAACGAAATAAATTGGCGTTGGTAGGCGGGTACATCGTACTTTTTTATATTTTATTGGCTATCTTTGCACCTTTGATCTCACCGCAGGATCCGTATGAAATTGATTTGGTCAACAAACTCCAGCCTCCATCAGCCGAACATTTGATGGGTACGGATGATAAGGGAAGGGATATTTTAAGCAGATTATTATATGGGACAAGGCTTTCATTAACGGTCGGGTTTGTCTCTGTATTCTTCGGGGCGTTCATTGGGATACTTCTCGGGTTAACAGCCGGGTATTACGGAAAATGGATCGATACCGTCATCATGAGGATTGTCGATGTTCTGCTGGCTTTCCCGGGAATTTTGCTTGCTCTTGCCATCATCAGTGCCCTTGGTCCAAGTTTAATCAATGTAATGGTAGCGGTCGGCGTCTTTTCCATACCGATGTTCGCCCGGATTGTACGCGGTTCCACATTGTCAGTCAGGAAGCTGGAATATATCGATGCCATTCGTGCATTGGGAGCCACTGACATCACGATCATATGCAAGCATATTTTTCCGAATATTCTATCACCTGTCATCGTTCAAGCCACATTACGTCTGGCAACGGCCATTCTGTCGGCAGCCGGATTATCATTTCTGGGACTGGGAGCCCAGCCGCCCTCTCCAGAATGGGGAGCGATGCTGAGCAGCGGTCGGGATTATTTGTTCAGCGCCCCCCACATCGCTTTGTTTCCGGGGATAGCGATTTCAACACTGGTACTTGGTTTCAATATCTTCGGGGATGGACTTAGAGATGCCCTGGATCCAAGAATGAAAAAATAAGGAGGAGAGAAAATGTTCGTATTTATTATCCGACGGGTGCTTCAAACCATACCGGTATTACTGGGAGTAAGTCTTGTTGTGTTCCTCATCATGCAAATGGTCCCTGGAGATCCGGCAACACTGCTTGCAGGTGAAGGAGCGACTAAAGAAACGATTGAATCGCTGCGGCATGAGCTTGGCTTGGATCGTCCAATCCTCTATCAGTACGTCGACTATATCCTTCATGCGGTTCAAGGTGACTTCGGGGAATCTCTCCGCAGCAGCCGCCCTGTTTTGGACGAAATCATGGTCCGTTTGCCCATCACCCTTGAACTGGCACTTGCCAGCATTTTCATAACCGTCGTCCTTGGAATGATCGCAGGAATCATCTCGGCCACCAAGCAATACTCGGCAGCTGACATTTCCATCATGATCGTTGCTTTACTGGGAATCTCGTTACCTAGTTTTTGGCTGGGCCTCATGCTTATCTACTTCTTTTCCGTGAACCTTCATTTGTTTCCGGTTTCAGGTTGGGGAACTTTCAGCCACATGATACTCCCAGCCATAACCCTTGGGGCCGGCGGAGCGGCCATTGTCGCCAGGATGACCAGGTCGAGCATGCTTGAAGTCGTTCGCCAGGACTACATCCGGACCGCAAGAGCCAAGGGATTGAAAGAATATATCATCATTTATAAACATGGTCTGAAAAATGCGCTTATCCCCGTCATTACAGTCGTTGGCCTCCAGTTCGGCGCACTCCTTGGCGGCACAGTATTGACAGAGTCCGTTTTTGCCATCAATGGACTTGGGAGATTGATAGTCGATGCAATCAGGACGAGGGATTTGCCGATGGTCCAAGGCGGGGTCCTCATCGCTTCCGTTATCTTCGTATTCATGAATTTAGCAGTGGATGTCCTCTATCGATACTTTAACAAAAGAATAGACTTGAACTAAGGAGGTATGATGATGAAACAGGTTGATGATAAAATACTGGAGGTAAAAAATCTGCAAACCCACTTTTTCACTGACGAAGGAACGAGTAAAGCAGTCAACGGGATCAGTTTCTCCCTTAATAAAGGGGAAACGCTTGGAATCGTCGGGGAGTCGGGAAGCGGGAAAAGCATAACATCGCTATCATTATTAAGGCTCATTCCATCTCCGCCCGGCAAGATTGCCGGTGGCAGCATCCTTTTTAAAGGGGAGGATTTGCTTACGAAGTCTGAAAAACAGATGCGGTCCATACGCGGCAATGAAATTTCGATGATATTTCAGGAGCCGATGACATCATTGAATCCCGTATATCCAGCGGGCGAGCAAATTGCGGAAGCGATCCGGCTCCATCAAAAGCTGGGAAAAAAGGAAGCATGGAATAAAGCGGTCGACATGCTTCGGCTCGTCGGCATCCCCTCACCCGAAAAAAGGGCAAAACAGGAGCCGCATGAGCTAAGCGGCGGAATGAGGCAAAGGGTCATGATTGCCATGGCACTTGCCTGCCACCCTGAGGTTCTAATAGCGGATGAACCTACAACAGCACTGGATGTGACGATCCAAGCCCAAATCCTTGAACTGATCAAGACGCTGCAAAAGGATTTCGGGACGGCTGTCATTTTGATCACCCATGATTTGGGTGTCGTATACGAAACCTGTGATCGGGTTGCCGTCATGTACGCAGGAAAAATCGTCGAATACACTTTGGCCAAGGAAATATTCACAAACCCAAAACATCCATACACGATTGGCTTATTGAACTCCCTTCCGCGTCTGGACATGGACCAGGAAGAACTGGCTACAATCCCCGGGACCGTTCCAAGTCCTTACAACATGCCCAAGGGCTGCAGCTTCGCTCCCCGCTGTGCACATGCGAGGGGCATTTGTGAACAAGCCGTTCCGGATCTCCAGGCTATCGGCCCCAGCACCGAGGTCAGCTGCTGGATGTTCACCTCCCAATGGGAGAAGGAATATGACGCTCAAGAGAAGGTGGGAATGTAATGATGGGTGTACCAGCTGCAGAGAAAAAGGTTCTGCTTAAAGTGGATCAATTGAAACAATACTTTCCGATCAAGGGCGGTTTTTTCGGAAGGACCATCAATCATGTAAAAGCCGTCGATGACATTACCTTCGATATCCATCAGGGCGAAACCTTAAGCATAGTCGGCGAATCCGGCTGCGGAAAATCGACTACCGGAAGGGCCATCCTTCGATTGGATGAACCAACAAGCGGGAGCATTCACTTTCAGGATAAGGATTTACTGAGTTTAGGAAAAAAAGAAATGAGGCGTACCAGGAAAGATCTGCAAGTCATTTTTCAAGATCCATTTGCCTCCCTTAATCCGAGACAGACGATCGGCCAAATTCTCAGAGAAGCTTTGGCCATCCAAAATGTAGTACCTAAAGAAAACCGAAAGAGCCGGATTGAAGAATTATTGGGACATGTCGGGCTTAGACCGGAATCCATGGAAAGATACCCGCATGAATTCAGCGGCGGCCAGAGACAGCGGGTCGGCATTGCACGGGCTCTTGCAGTGGACCCAAAATTGATCATATGTGACGAAGCTGTATCTGCTCTGGATGTCTCCATTCAAGCACAAGTACTGAATTTATTGAAATCCTTACAGCGCCAGTTCGACCTTACCTTCCTTTTCATCTCACATGATTTAGGCGTGGTCAGGCATATCTCGGATCGGGTGATGGTCATGTATCTCGGAAAGATCGTCGAAATAGCCGATAAAAAGTCCATTTTCGAACAGCCGCAGCATCCATATACAAGGGCATTGCTATCGGCCATCCCAGTACCGAATCCTGTGCATGAAAGAGAACGGATCCTCTTGACGGGTGATGTCCCCTCGCCCATCGATCCTCCAAGCGGATGCCGCTTCCATACACGGTGCCCTTTTGTACAGGATATCTGCAAAACACAGCTGCCTGAACTAAAAAGAACGGCACAAAATCATCAAGTTGCTTGTCACATTGTGTCATAAGCTGTAGATTTCCTTAGGGGTCTTTAGTATGATACTAATAAACAGAATCATTCAAGTTATTTAAAAATATAACCAGCAGAGGTTCACCATGCTAAGTTACGAAGGATTCACATTAATTATCATGCTCTTTATTTTAGCTCCCATCATGGGGGCTATCGCTCTTTTATTTCTATTCATATTCGAGAAAAGGATCGACCTTCTTGAAAATAAAAACAAAGAGATCCGCCTGGAGCAAGCACTGCAAGAAGCACAGTATAATAAATTGAACCAGCAAATCCAGCCACACTTTTTGTTCAATACACTGAATGTCATACTGGGCTTGGCCCGCCTGAACAGGACGGCTGAATTAATACGGGCCTTAGAAGCATTTTCGCAATTCCTGAAATTCAAATATAAAGCATCAGAACCATTGATCCCCCTTTCCCAGGAAATCCAGTATACCCAGCATTATCTCGACATCCAGACCCTTCGCTTCGGTGATCGGCTCAAGATTGACATGGAGTGCCCAGAACCATTAGCAATCGCACTGGTCCCACCCTTCATCCTCCAGACATTGGTGGAGAATTCGTTTAAACACGGTTTGGAAAAAAAAGTGGGGGAAGCCCTGCTGCATATCCGGTTCCATCTGGATTCGCAGATGGTATATCTGGAAGTGGCGGATAATGGATTAATGGGAAATGAATCTTCCGTTACGAACGAAGGCGGCCATGGCCTGGATAATATCCAAAAACGTCTATATTTGTATTTTAATGACCGTGCACAATTGAATATCGCTTCTAATGAATCGGGAACTAAAGTAGAGGTATCATGGCCACTTGTTTTTGAAAAGAAATTGGAGGAGGCGGAGCCGGAATGAATGTATTATTAGTTGATGACGAACCATTGGTCCTTGAACAAATGGAATATATGATTCAGTCCATATACCCTTTTTGGACGTTTCACAAAGCTGCTGATGCCTGTCAGGCACTGACCCTCAACCAAAATCATAAAATCAACCTCGCTTTCCTGGATATTAATCTACCGGGGCGATCGGGTCTTGAATTTGGTGAAGACCTAAGGGCCCTTAACAAAGAAGTCGAAATCATAATGGTGACCGCGCATCAAAGTTTCGATTATGCCCAGCAATCCATCAGGATAGGCGTGGTTGATTATTTAACGAAACCCGTCATAGAAAGTGATTTGCATAAAGTCCTGGCCAAGTATGACAAAAGGGAATCTTCTCAAAACTATTCAACCCTTATTCACCATTCACTTTCATTCATTCACGAAAATTATGCCGAAAAACTTTCCCTTTCGGACATCGCTCGTGAAGTGCATACCAATCCGACTTATTTAAGCAGGAAATTCCATGAAGAAGTCGGCACTTCCTTTTCGGAATATTTAATGCACTATAGAATAAAGGCCGCTAAAAGGGCCTTAACCAATAACACCAGCTGGAGCATATCAGACGTCGCTGAAAACTCAGGTTTCAATAGCCAGCATTATTTCAGCACTTTATTCCGGAAGATAGAGGGAATCACGCCCAAGGAGTTCCGCGAGAAAGGAAAATGAACATTGCGATCACGTACATTTCAAGAATACGTACAAGGCCCCATCCAAATCGGGATGGGTTTAGGGATCATCTCCCTCCTGGCACGCTGGGTGACAGGAACCACGATTCTATCCTCCCCCGAATCGATGGTGAAGTATGGAGTCTTCGGAGGGATTGGATACGCACTGATGGGAGCGATCGCCCTGTCCATGTTCAGCTTCATCGGGAAGAGGGTTCGGCAGGATTTCCCCGTGGGGCTGACCATCGGGGACTATTTAAAAGCCCGGCTTCACCCCCTCGGATATTGGATATTGATCGTAATTCTGGTCATAACCAGTTTACACATCTTATTCATTCAAGGAATGGCCGCGTCCACCCTATGTCAGTTTCTTTTCGACACCCCCCTCTATGTCGGACTGTTCTTTTTTTTCGGTTTTTGTGTCCTTTATGCTGGATTCGGCGGGTTAAAGCTCATTCATGGATTCGCCGCTTTTCAAGTCATCTTCATGTTTGCCGCGGTAATCTTGATTCCTTTATACTTTTTCGTCAAGGAAGGGATTCAGCCTGTTTATGATGGGATTCGTTTATACCATCCATACATGCTCGTAATCAATAAGTATGATCTATGGAGTTTTCTTTTTGCAGGACTTCTTGTCGGGTTCGGCCAGTTTTTCTTTGACCTGACATCATGGCAGCGATTATTCATGATGGAAATGAAAAAGGTTCCCTTAACATTCTCTTTATCCGGCCTTATCTGGATCATATTCCCTCTCTCCTTTTCATCCCTGTTCATCATGGTCATCTTTACGGGCGGCTTCACTGATATACACTCGATCCTGGATGGATTGGCAAACAAAATAACGACACCATTCTTTTTCATCCTTTTTGTGCTCTGCGCTTTCAGTGCAATCGCCTCAACATTCGGTGCCTGCCTGCATTCATTGGTAAGCCTGATCGTAGCCAATATTCTTGAACCATTAAAAACAATAAAAAGCGACCAGCAAAAAATTAGGATGGCCTGCCTGCTTTCAATCTGTATTGGAGGATTAGTTTTCGTTGCTACACTCTTCTATTCCCCAAACCTATTAGAGCTCTTATTTTATTCAGGCAATATATATTCGGCATTGCTGGCCCCAATCCTGGTCATCGTATTCAGCAAAGGGAAAGTCGCTGATTACATACCGATAAGTGCGGTCCTGGCCATTTTGGCTTCATACATCATCCAGCCTTATGTAAGTGAATTCCAAAGCATATGGTTCAGCGGATTGGCTTCATTGACGATCCTGGTGATTTGTAAGATCCTTACCCTCATCAAGAACAAATGGAGGTTCGTGAAAACAAAACCATAAATACTGTAAACCCCATTCATCATGATGTTCCATACATGAATGGGGTTCTTCTTTTTATCTCGTAATAACTTAGCTTGCCACCTTTCTGAAATACCGATAAACCTTTTCTAGCTTTTGAGTCTGTTTCCCCTTTGGGCTTTCCATATTGCCGAATTCGAAAAACTTCACTTTTTTGATTCCGACAAAATTGAATAACGCTCTTTTCATCAAGATTTTATGCGCATCATTCAACCAGAGAAGCGGATACTTTGCCGGTCCCTTCATCGTGGACACACATACGACCGACTTTCCCTTTAGAAGACCCTCCGGGAACAATCCCTTTTTATCCCTGTAGGCAAAATTCGCAGAAAACAATTGATCAATGTACCCCATCAGCATTGCCGGAGGCCTCCCCCACCAAATTGGATAGACAAAGACAATCTTGTCGGCCCAGGTAATTTGATTTCTATATTTTTCAAGCTGAGGATCACGATGCATATCACGCCTTCGTTTATGCTCATTGAACTCCAAGAGCGGATTAAAGCCTTCTTCATATAAATCCAATACCTGCAGCCCCTTTATATTCGGGTTCTCCTTACTTCCTTTGATGACTTTTTCTAAAAAAGCATGGCTTAAGCTTTTTTGATTTGGGTATGTGTAGATGACCAGCACGTTCATGACGTCCCCCCATTACTTATCATTTGATAACAATAATATAACAGTGTCTTTTTTGTTGTCAAATGATAATTGTATTTTGATAACACTTTTGATATCTTCACAAGAGAGGTGAAAGTTATGGACAAAAAAGCTCTTTTTGAAAAAATGGTCACATTTACAACTTCCGTGCATCAAGTGACACACGAATTGACCCAAAACGCCAAATCCGATTCCATCACGCCGGTACAATATAAAATTCTTGAATATATAACAGTCAGTCAGCCAGTCACACCAAGCGAAATCAGTGACTGCCAGCATATCTCCATGCCTAACACGAGCCGTGAACTGAAAAAATTAAGTGAAAAGAATTTAATCGAAAAAATAAGTGATTCGGAAGATAGACGGAAACAATACATCCGCCTCTCCAAAGAGGGGGAAATGATGATGAACGAGGCTTTTGCAATCGCGGAATCCCGTTTCCAAAGCCGGCTGCAACATGCAACAAAGGAAGATTTAGCGGATATTGACCGTGCCCTGGATATTCTTCAAACAAAACTTTTTACTAAATAAACAAAAATGGCTCCCGGGATGAAGTTGACAAAGAATCAACTTCAATCCCGGGAGCTCCTTCATAGTCTCCATGCATATTTTTTCATCAGGTACCGCAAAAGGTCCGGTATGGTTTTGTTGACTCAGGCAGTGCGGCGTATTCAGCTTGTTCCTCGCAATGTGCATAAGGATTTGCAAGAACAGCCAAAAGCCGTTCCATCACGCTGTAGTCCCCTTGTTCCACTGCCGCTTCCAACGCCTCTTCCACCCGGTGATTCCGCGGGATCACTGCAGGATTGCTGTTCTGCATCAACTGATTCGAAGCTTCTTTCGATTCCTTCTGCCTGCCCAGTCTCGCCTGCCAGAGCTCTTGCCACTGAGCGAATTCCGGTGCCCCGAAAAGGACCGTATCCTCCACTTTATCAAAGGTCAAAGCACGGAACGTATTGGTATAGTCGGCACCATGCTTCTTCATCATACTGAGGATGCCATTAATAAGAGCTTCATCCTGAGTCTCTTCGTTGAATATTCCCAACTTCGCCCTCATTCCCGCTATCCAATTAGCGTGATACAGATCATTAAAAACAGAAATCTTATCTTGGGCCAGTGTAACGGCCTGATCTTGGTCATCATGCAACAGCGGCAATAGGGACTCAGCGAATCGCGCAAGATTCCAACCCCCAATAACCGGCTGGTTGCCATAGGCATAGCGGCCTTGTCTATCAATTGAACTGAATACCGTTGCAGGGTCATAGGCATCCATGAAGGCGCAAGGGCCATAATCGATGGTTTCCCCGCTGATCGTCATGTTGTCGGTGTTCATCACCCCATGAATGAAGCCAACCAGCTGCCATTGGGCGATGAGCTCAGCCTGACGCTTGACCACTTCCTGCAGCAGCGAGAGATAACGGCTTTCATCGGCTTCGATGTCTGGAAAATGACGCTTAATGGCATAGTCGGCAAGTGTCCGGAGTTCCTCGAGCGTGCCCCATTTTGCAGCGAATTGAAAGGTTCCAACACGAAGATGACTCGAGGCCACACGGGTCATGATGGCACCAGGCAGCCCGGTTTCACGGATTACCGTTTCACCTGTCGTCACAACTGCCAGACTTCTGGTGGTAGGAATGCCAAGCCCATGCATCGCCTCGCTGATGATGTATTCGCGGAGCATCGGTCCAAGTGCAGCCCGGCCATCTCCCCCGCGGGAGTATGGCGTTCTTCCTGGACCCTTCAGCTGGATATCGACCCTCTCTCCTTCTGGCAACACCTGCTCGCCAAGCAATATCGCCCGGCCGTCCCCCAACATGTTAAAATGACCGAATTGATGCCCGGCATATGCTTGTGCAAGAGGCGAAGCACCTTCAGGAACCTCGTTTCCGGCAAACACCGCCACGCCATCTTCGCCTTGTAGCTTTTGAACGTCCAAACCAAGAGAATCCGCCAAAGGTTCATTCAGAATGACCAACTCCGGTGAACGTACAGGAGTCGGGTTCGTGCTCGTGAAAAACTTTTCCGGAAGACGCGCATAGCTATTGTCTAAATTCCATCCTGTTTCATTAGTCATGGTTTCTCCTTTTCTTATTTTGACTTTTGTATAAAGGTTCGTTCTCTCAAGATTCAGTTAAAACACGGTATAAAACTCGGTTGCAGTCCATTTTTTAATGTCTACTTCTAACAATTTATTATACCGTTTCTGCCTAAAAATGGCTCTCTTAAAGTTATGTTAAATCCGTGACACCCCGGGATTTTATAAAACGATTGGTAAAATGCCACCCTCATCGGTTCCTTAGACCTCGTCCCCTTCAAACATTTAACGAAATGAAGATTATTTCTTTACCTCTAGGTTTAATCTCAACGAAAAATGAAAAAACCTTTCGTTTCATAATTGGCAACTAAGCTATGAAGTGTAGATCTGAAATAAAGTCACGAAGTTTTCAAAAAAGTTACGGCATTTCCCCCTTTTGGATGTTTATCTAAAGGGGGTTTTAGGATTAAAAGAAGGAAATCTATGTATATTTAGTGATGTAAGTTTATGCTTTTTATGTAATAATTATTTTGTGTAATGTAAAGTTACAATTCATACATAGTGAAGGTGGGGATCATAATGGCAACGGGAACGCATGCTGTAGTAGTTCCAGTAGATGTACAAGCAGTTTGGGATTATGTCAGTGATCTCGAAAAATGGGCAACGGCAGTACCAGCCTATAAAGAACATGAAATCATAAATGACAAGCAATCTATTTGGACATTTGAAGGTAGTGTGAAAGGTATTAAAAAAACAATACAAGCGCAGGTAGATATTACCGAATGGAATGAACCTTCAAATATTAAGTTTGAACTGAAAGGTTTATCAGATAATTTTACAGGAAGCGGTCACTTTACTGCAGAAGATGTTAATGGTAAAACACTAATGACTTGTACGGTGGAAGTCCATGCAGGCGGATTATCTGGTGCGGTGTTAACACCAATTATTAAATGGGCTGTTCCAAAAGTAGCATCTCGTTTAACAGAATCCATCGCACGTAAAATTGCAGTATTCTCATAGTTTTTATTTTGGAGATGCCTTCTCTGAAGTATAGAGGGCAACATTCTGAAGTGACCAATGTAATGCTATGGAGTTCTGCTAGAAATTTTATAATTACCGGAAGGGGGCTGTCCAAAAAAGGATGGCCTCTTTTTTTCAATATTCCAGAGTCGGGCGCCTTAATGGCTAAGAATCACAAAAATCGTCAAACTTTTTTATGAAAATCTCATACGTATCTAATAAGAGTAACTCCCATCCCGAACCATGATTTTAAAGAAGACTTGATTACCCTTCATTTTTTTTTACTTTTTTATATAGTTACAATTTCATCATCAAACCACATATAGGGATATAATCATTTTGTATCAAAAAAAGCCTGCCATCGATTCGGCAGGCTTTTTTATATCATCTATGATTTTCTCAAACAGGTGAACAGAAACTTGCTAATCGTGTGGAGGATTCATGTTTTCTGAATGCCCCCCACCTTTTTCTGTCCGCTTCGTCTCCTATATCCCTCTTCCAATCCAATATATGCTTAATTCAGTAAAGTCAGGCTAATAAAGGCAATGCCAAATATACAGTACAGAATGAGGGTAAAGGGCTGGGGAAAAATAATATATACTATCATACTAATGATCATCAACAGGATGCTGAAGGCATTTATCCTATCTCTCCACATACTCACCTTTGGTCAACTCCTTTTCCACAAGCGTAAGGTACATTTCCATCGCAAACTTCTTCCGATGCTGCCTGGCCGGCTTTGAGGAAGAACTTCTCCCACAGTCAAAGCGAGCATCAGCAAAAATAGAGTTTCTTCTTCATCCTTCATTCCACTTTGTTATAATGGCTTTGTGCCTAATTTGCATTTTTTCATTTTTCGTTAGTAAGTAAGCGACTGATAATTTATAATTATAAAATTGAATCCGCTAAACAGCCATGTAGCCAAAATGATAAATCTATAAAAATAATTTAAATATTCAGACTTTTTAAGGGGTATGAAGTGAATGATCTATAAAACTTTCAAGGTTGTATTAAGAGCCTTGCACAAAGGCCAAACAGAGGAATTCGCTTATGTTTTTGAAGGGAAAAGCTTGCTGATCGGCCGTGCAAGCCAGCACTCCAAAGCTGATTTCAGGCTTTACAATGACTTCGTTTCCAGGGAACATTGCCGGATTTATATGGAGGAGGGACAGCTCTTCATTGAGGATTTGGCAAGCAAACACGGTACCTCGGTGAACCAGATGCCGCTCGTACCGGGCAATCCCTGTCGTATTGAACCGGGGGATTCGATTACTTTGATCAATGGACTGATTGAATTCATGATTTCCATCGACAACGATTTAACAAGGGATTTCACTCCAGTGAACCCCGAGTTCCAGCAAACCGTCACTATCAATGAGCACCTTCAGACCGTGATCATCAATGAAGAAGCACCCATTAAAATGCCGACAAAGGAATTCAATTGCTTTAAGCTACTTTATGAAAATTTGGACAACCTAATTTCAAAGGAAGAGATTGTCCAGCAAGTATGGCCAGAGAGAGTCGGTGATCCCGAGCAAATTGTGACGGCAGAAGAAATCGCTTCACTTCTGTACCGGGTGCGGAAACGGATAAATGGGCACTTCGCAATAAAAGCCGTCATTCAAAAAGGATATTATATGGAATCCATCCATTCATTCAATCTATCGGACTTATAATGACAATCATTCGAAGACATGAAAAAAAGCATTGCTGATAACAATGCTTTTTTTCATGTTTTTATTTCTTCGGTAAGTCCAGATTCGTGAATTGATCGACTGGAACGATGTCTTCTTCCATATCCATCACCTTCAGCACAACCCGGTCCCCTACATTCGTCAACACAACATCGGATAGCTCATTGACTCCAGGGTCCACCGAGAATCTCTTGGCATTGCCTTCAACAATTAAATAGAATACGTATCCATTTGAAAGATTGGCATCGTTGATCCTTGTAACTTTCCCCTTTATTTCTTTCATCTCAAATCCTTTTTGAGGCGTCACACCGCTGACTTTCCCTAAAGAGGCAATCAGTTTTTTATAATTGCGGAAAGCTTCGTCTTTCGTTTTACCAAAGACCACTTGGGGATTATCGCTATTGGCGTACACAATCGCCACACCTTGGAACTTGCTGCCCTTTGTAACCGGAATCACATAAGTGGGAGCACCGTAAATCGTATAGAAAATTCCATTAGTGGCTTTCCACCCTGGATATTTAGACAAAAACTCACTCGCATTTGCGTTGGATTTTGCCTCCTTACCAGTCAGAACGGACGTGACGCCTTTATAGTACGTCATTTCACCGGTTTTGGCATTGAAAACACCATAACCTACAAGGGTTTTGGAGTTGCCTTTTGATTTAGCCCTGGTGAAGTCCACTACATAAATCAATTCGCCTTTTTCGTTAAACGTAACCTGCATATTATCCTCATTAGGAATCAGGACATCTTTCTTCGGTCCAATCAAGGACTGGTTCTTCCACCCGTGAATATATTTTCCCCAGTAGGTCCAATATTCGAGGGCTGTTTCCAATGTGTATGTCCGATCTACCCATTTAGGTTCTTTTCCTTTAGGATAGTATTTCGTGTCCCCCGTTTCCGGATTCACCAATACCACCCCGTCCACTACGGGACCGCTGCGGTATTTCAAATAATGTCCGACTGAAACTACGAAGAAAGGCTTTCCATCTTCGTTCGGTTCCAAATATGAATCATGGATGATTTTATTCGGATAGGCCTTGCGAATCGTTCTTTCCAAATCATGATCGAGGTACTGTGAGGGAGCATACAGCATCTTCCCTTTGACAGTACTTGCCCCTTTATCCGTCGATACGGCGGAAATCAGATTATAACCTGGTGTGTATTCCGCTTTCCCTGCTTTCAAAAACCCATCCATTTCAATGGGCGATGTATAAGCCAATTCACCATTGATATTGGTTAGACGGTATTCGCCTTCAGTGAAATATGATGCATTTTCTATTTTATTAATCGCTGCATCGCCTTTTGCGTCAGCCATTTTCACTGTAACAAGCGGCATGGTTTTTATATCTTGAACTTCTTCCAGCTCTTTTTTCTTATCGACTTTCGCCAATCCATGCAGATCAGCAGCAAAAGTGATGGGGTAAAACAGCATGATGACCCATGCAGCTATCAAAACGACACCTAGCAAACTGTTGAAGTGTACGTTCCAAGGTATTTTTGGTTGCTTTGCTGCTTCATTTCCCCTCCGATTCCGTCGGGTGCTTGAAGATTCACTGGCACTGTACACATAAATTCTTGAATCGATGATGAGAATGAGCCCAAGTATAATGGCAAAACTCGAAAAGAATGCAGCGGCAGTGAGATCCAGCAACATGATATCGATAACGAAAAAAAGTATGGCAGCAGAAACTAAAAGTCTCAACACCTGTTCAATGAAAAAAGGTATCTCCTTTTTGGCGATTGCGTTTGTCCATCTCTGCGGAATCAAGGAAAGCCCCAATATGGCAATTGGCACTTTCAATAAAATTCCTTTCAAGATGAAAACGAGTAGTGAAATTATCATGGTTTTAAAAATCTCCCCTTGTCATGTACGTTTCCATTTACCAATTTTATCACTTTTGTACAACTATTTTACTATTTTTTTAATATATCGAAATAACGTAAAAAAAACTACCAATATTATTTGCTCCAACGATGCTACTTTTATCGATTTAATGTTTATATAGACTCTAGAATAGGATCGATGCCAAAGGGGGCGAAGCCTTATGATTTATGAAGAAACTTACCAATACCTATTAAGGAATGTATCTTCCACTGAATTCGATACGTGTTTGTACGCCTTGCTCCACAGTGATTGGGACGGGGTCATCCAGAGCCCGTTTCATATGATGGCCCGAGGAGTCGGAACGACAGAAAAATACTTAAGGCAGATCATCAATAAATTCACCGCACCACAAGGTTCACTAAAAAAAGTGTTTGTGCCTGTTCATCAAGGTGAAGATATTTTATATAAGTTTAACCTTGGTCCTGCAAGTAATCTTGGCTATAACAGGAAGACGGACCGTTATTGCAAGAAATACCGTTTCTTTTATTGCGATGCTTTCAAAACCTTAACGATTCATGGAAAACGGCTGCTGCTGATGGGCGCTTTCCGAATGTCCGTTTTGAAGTCTGAAGAAGTTCTATTCGAATATAATGAAATCGTTCCTGATTCCAATTCGCCATTCACAAGGAAGCGCTTGTTGGATGCAGTCGATGCCATCCATGACGCTTTAGGCCATGTAGTGACGATTTCTTTTGCAAGCAGGGCTTTTTCAAAGAAAGAAGTTCTGGTATTCACCTTTACCGAAGGCGTGTTGGAGCAGTATAAGGAAAATAGGGCGGAAAGGACATGGTTGCGGAGAACGATTTTTGACTCTGGCTACCTTGGGCATATCAATGATTCTGTGTGCAGGGAATTGGAACGG
Organism: Peribacillus aracenensis; assembly: GCF_025175645.1. Taxonomy (NCBI): domain Bacteria; kingdom Bacillati; phylum Bacillota; class Bacilli; order Caryophanales; family Bacillaceae; genus Peribacillus; species Peribacillus aracenensis. The sequence continues at coordinate 10,746 of NZ_JANZMJ010000017.1, read as the reverse complement.
GTAGGCAAATATATTTTCCGTTCATTTCTGCAGGAAACGACAAACATCACCAATGATATCCAAAAGGAACTGCAGAAGTTAGCCCGTTTCGTCTATTCTCATTCTCTTAAGAAATTTGGCCAGGCGATTCCTGCCAATGGGCAGTTACTTCTTGCCCCAAAACAAGCCTCTGCTTATTTAAGCAAGATCATGTACAATGAAACATTGGAACAGATGGTCAAGTATGCCCACCAGGCAGAATCCATCAAAAGCCTGCTTGAACGCGATCATTTTCATAGAAACATCTCCGAGAAAGCTCTCTGCCGGGAAGTGAATGATTTGGAAATGGCTGAACATATCAAACCCATTCTCCAAAAGTACCAACAAGCAGACTTCATCTGCCATGTGCTGAACGACTGGTGCGAAACATGGCTCATTTCCCGTGTAAAGACAGTGACAGAAGAATTCCGGGCAGAAGGAAAAAGGAAAAGTACCGATGCTGATAAGCAGGTCGCGGCCGAATATATGACGCGCATTAGAAACGATACATATGACCAGTTGGACAGGCTGTTGACCGTGCTTCTTAAGTTCGGCAATCATGCAGTGGCCCCGGCTGTCCGGAACTTCCCTCTCACTAAGAAAAAGGAAACCCTCCAATCCTATTTTGCGATCCAAAAGGAGCGTCTCGGCGTTCTTCCCTTTTCCTCTTAAAAAACCACCCGGTTTAAGCCTTTTAATAGGTCATTTGTTTTCCAAGAGAACGGATCCGTTCTCTTTTTTTGCTTGTAACGAAGGCCGACTGTGAATTGCAGAATGACGATTGGGTTTGGTGATTGGCACATTGTGGATTTCTCCCCTGAACTCGTGTATTGCCTATGGACCTTGTGGATAAGGGAACTTGGGCAGCAGTTTTTTTTGAAGGCAGGCCATGACCCCTGCATGGGCAAGGGCATTTATCCGGAGTTATTCTAAGGGTCTAAGAATGGGTCTATATAAAGGAACTGAAAAAGGTTTTGAACATCAGTATGAATAAGGTGTTGAATCTAGGCAGGCTGCTATACGGGTAAAAGAAATGGGCCCCATTTAGAATGGAAAGCCCTTATGACTTGTTATGGCATTAATAATATTTTCCCCGAACTTTTCCGGCTTTCAAGAAGTCTATGTGCATCCGCCCCATTTTCCAAAGAGAAAAGAGTCGGTTCCTTGATGAGGATTTCCCCGGACTGAATCCATTGGAACAGCTCTGCTGTTCTTCTTGTCCGTTCTTCATGGGTAGTCAGGACGTTCCAAAGGTCTCCGCCTATTAATGCTTTCGATGTATCCATTAACATTCTTGGATCGACTTTCTCTGGATCACCGCCTGCCATTCCAAAAAATACAACCGTTCCTCCAGTCTTGGCCGCCTCGAAACTATCCATCAAGGTTTGGCCCACTGATTCATAAACGACATCAACGCCTTCCCCCCCTGTTACAGCCTTGATGGAATCCACCCAGTCCGAACCGTAAAGGAAAACATGAGCCGCCCCTGTTTGTTTGGCAACCGCCGCTTTATCATTTGTTGAAGTCAAGCCGATGACCTGACCGCCCTTCATCTTGATCATCTGTGTCAGTAATTGACCGACTCCACCAGCAGCGGCATGGACCAGAATGGTTTCACCTGCTTTAACTTGATGACTGTCATGGGTTAAATATTGGGCAGTCAATCCTTGAAGTAAAACGGATGCGGCCGTTTCAAAGGAAATGTCCTCAGGCAGAGGTAACAGTTTATCAGCTGGAACTGAAACCAGCTCCGCATTGGCATGGGGAACATCAGCGAACCCGACACGATCACCGGCTTTCACATGATGGACTTCTTCCCCGACATATTTGATGACCCCTGCCCCCTCATACCCTAGAATGAATGGGGGATCACCCACCAAATGATAATTCCCTTTCCTTCTATATACATCGGCAAAATTCAATCCGATTGCTTTCATTCGTACGATCACGGCTGATCTTGAATGTTCTGGTTCTGCAATTTCCCTTACAGACAGAACTTCGGGCCCGCCGAAATCATCAAAGACAAGTGCTTTCATCATCCTGACTCCCTTCAATACTTCTTCATTCTTTAAGATATAGGATAGATCCTTTGGTGGCAAGAAACACAAATAACCGCTCTCCCTTAAAGGCAAGAGCGGTCACTAAGTTTACTCAATCTGTATTGGAACCAGGGCCGTTCTTTCGTTTATTCGCAGAATACTCTTTTCCATGTGCTTCATGTTCTGCAATGATGTCCGCTTTCGGAATATGGTTATTTTTTTTCGGTGAACCAGTACGGTTACGATGTTTTTTTCCCATGATCTATCTCCCCTTCATTCAAAGCTATTTATGTTGAACTAATGTTAGCTTGTCCGATTACCACTGAAAATACCGGCAAAATAGACGCTTCATAATAAAGGAAAAACCATCGCGGGAGACGAATAGATGTAAAACGGATAGATGAGGAGGGATAAACATGTTTCCTGAATTGAACACGGAAAGGTTACGCTTTCGGGAAATTCGTGAAAGTGATGCGGAAGCGGTTTTCCAATGCTTATCAAAAGATGAAGTCACCCGCTTTTATGGCCAGGATTCATTGGAAAATGTCGAACAGGCGAAGGATATCATTGCGTCTTTTGCAAAAAACTATCTTGAAAAAAGAGCCATCCGATGGGGAATTGAAAGAAAGGACACACAGGAATTGATTGGTACCATCGGTTTTCATGCTTATAGTCCCAAATACAGACGGGCGGAAATCGGTTATGAAATCCATCCAGCACATTGGCGGAAAGGATTTGCGTCAGAAGCTCTTAAAGAAATTATCGCTTACGGTTTCAACGACCTTGATTTAACCCGCATCGGCGCGGTCGTTTTCCTGGAAAACCAGCCATCAAGTGAGCTCTTGCTTAAGCTGGGCTTCATCCAGGAAGGAATATTAAGGAGTTATATTTACCAAAACGGTATCCCTCATGATACATATGTGTATTCCTTGCTGAAGTGAAGAAATTTGTGGCACCCCTGCCGAATGACTGGTTAGCCAAGACCCTCTAGATGCTTGCTTTGATGAGGGCTTGGCAGCCAGTCGGCGTAAAGGGGCGGCTTTCTGGAACCAAGATTCAGTTCTGTTCGGTGCATCCTTTCCCCATTCCATTTACTCATATGAATAAGATAAAGCCGTAAATAAACTTCCTTTATATTCCAAACTACCTACAAAAGAAAGTCACCAAAACACATGGCGACTCCCACTTCACGATTTTAGGTGACTTCAAGATAGTCCTTCAAGGCCTGCTGCAGCGTCCCCTTTGTTTCAGCTCTATTCTCGATTTGGACCCCTGAACGGATCATTTTCGTTACCACTTCTGGGCGTAATCCGGTCACTACAGCTTTACACCCCATCATTGCCGTTCCATCGAGGATTTTCAATAAATCATTAATGATTTCAACTTCCATTTCAATGATACCGGATAAATCCAAGATCAAGGTCTGTATCCGCCGTTCACCTATCTCCTGCAATACTTTTTCCTCGATTATCTGTATACGTGTATTATCGATTGTCCCAATTAACGGAAGGACGCAGGTAGTGGAAGTGACTGGAATGATCGGGACGGATAGATTTTCCACCAAGTTTTGCTGAGCAAGAATCAATTTGTCTTTGTAATCGGAGTAGCTGACGAAAAAGGATTTAAGAAATACATCAACCTTTTCATTCACTTTTTTCTCTAATTCAAAAAAGGTTTTGGATTCACTGAAGACTACTTTTGCACTTTCGTATTTATAAAGAAATGTCCAAAGCGTTCTGCGGATGGCCTGAATCCATTCCAGCTTGAACGAAAGCGTCAAAGAGTGGGTTGCCCACGTAACTCCCTCTTGTTCGGCAAATGCAATCATATCCGTTTCATTCTGTTCCACTATATAACGGATGAGCTTATGGGCATTATTCAAAAGGTCGACATTTCCAATCAGCAGAATTTCTTCAATTTTATCCCTGACATTGACAGCTTCTGATAAAAGATATTCTTCAAATTCACTTTTATTCTGCAAAAGGAATTCCATTATCTTTTCTTCCTCATAAACAAAACTCACTCTTCCCCACTCCCTTTTTGAACTCCAACTGTGATTTTTGTTACTATTTACTTTCTAGATGGGTGGAGTTTTTTCCTGCTAATTGCTCCTATATTAAAAAACATCTCCGGAAAAAATATTTTTCGATGCGGAAGAAAATATTAAATGGGTGGACGACTTCCCATATTTAATGGCTTCATCGACGAAGTCTTCCAGCGTTTCCATCGAAAATGTACTTATTTTAATCAAATAACTGTATTGACCGGCTAACCGGTGGCATTCCAGCACTTCCGGATGGTTCAAGCTAAATTGATAAAAGTCTTTGCATCTATCCGTTTCGAATAATATGAATGCCGTTATGCGCCTATCAAGTTTTTCAAGTGATATTTCCGTTTTATATCCTTTTATCACTCCGCTTTCCTCTAATTTATTCACCCGTTCCTTCGTTGCTGGAGCCGTTAAAGAAACTTCATGTGCCAGTTCCTTCATGGACATGCGCCCATTATTCTCCAGCAAGGAAAGTATCTTTTTATCCGTTCGATCCAATTCAATCACACCCACTTTTTATTGTTAATAGAATTTACCTAAATACATTATAAAATAAATAGAAATGAAATGATTACATAATTTATCGTATGTATTAGGGAATTCGCTTTTTATATAATAAACACAAATATAAATAAGGGGGATTCACGATGAAAAAAGTATTGATGCTGTTATCCAATGGATTCGAAGCGGTAGAAGCAAGTGTGTTTACAGATGTATTGGGCTGGAATAAATTAGAGGGTGATGGTACGACTGACCTGGTTACGGTGGGACTTCATGAACAATTGAAATGCACATGGAATTTCATCGTGCAGCCCGAATTGACCCTCGATCAAGTGAACCTTGATGACTACGATGCTTTGGCCATTCCAGGAGGATTTGAAGAAGCCGGTTTCTATGAGGATGCCTATGATCAAAGGTTTCTTGATGTGATCAAGCATTTTCATGATAAGAACAAAATCATAGCAACCATTTGTGTAGGTTCTCTCCCACTAGGAAAAAGCGGGATATTGAATGGAAGAAAAGCCACTACATACAACCATCCAACCAGTATGAGACAAGGGCAGCTAAAAGATTTTGGGGCGATTGTCGTTAATGAACCGATTGTCGTCACGGATAATATCATTACATCCTACAATCCTTCCACTGCATTCGATGTTGCCTTTACGCTCTTGGAAATGCTCACTTCCAAAGATAATTGTAAACATGTGAAGGAATTGATGGGCTTCCATTAAGGTTGTCTTCCGCTTCAGGCGCTCGGCGGAAAGGGAGCGGATACCCGAAATCAACTGAAACTTTTTTCAAAGAGAAAAACTGCAGGCAAACTCGTTTTTGAGCTCATCTACAATCAAGGGTCCCGAATGAATTCGGAACCCTTTTTCACGTTACTTCCAATAAGCCAATGAACGGGTTTTCATGGATTCACGGAACTGTTTTGTTGATTCTGGCAGGACTTTATTCGTTGCATAATCGATGATGACACCATACTGGCGAATGACATCCAGACTATCCAGCTCGCCATTGGCGAATTTATCTTCGACTTTTTGTACGTTTTCCTCAAGCCATTGTTTACGGTTGTTCCTGATAAACGACCTAGCTTGTTCCGTTGCTTCAACATCTATTTCGAATAAATCGAGGTCTTTATCGATTTCCTTGATCACGACTCCATAGTCTTTTTTGGCTCGCTCAATTGAAACATATTCATCGATCACATCTTCCAAGACATCTTCGGGATTTCTTTCAAGCGGATCTCCCAGTCCCCCGCCCCCAGCGGATGGGCGTACAAAGGAATCTCCTTGCTGCACCTTCACATTTGAAAAAATCGCACCTAAATAGCGTTCGTCCTCTTTGCCCGGATTCAGCCATGCTCCATGCGGGGAAGAAGGAAGCCCTCCAAAGATCCCCCATGTTATTGAACGGGAACGGTCACAGCAATAGGACATGACGGTGTTTTTGACATTCGTGAGTGTACCGCCCTTTTCTACACCGCACCCGCCGCGGTATTTCCCCGGCCCGGCAGAGTCGGTGATGATTTCATGCTTCATCGTCACGACGGGTGACAATCTTTCTTGCCCTTCGCAAGGCTGTACACTGAGGCCCAAACCGAATGTCGGCGAAGTGGCATTCACACCGTCCCGGTCATAGCGTCCTCCATGACCGCCGGCCATCCAGTCATACCACATGAAGTATTTATCTTGCTCTTGGCGTTGATCCCAACCGCCGATAAGTAAATACTCCAGGTTAAATGAGCATGCAATCGCTCTTTCCGGCATGATATTGGACCAGAGTTCGAAGCACGCACTCATGATTTTTTCATAGGCCCCTGAACAAAAACCGGTTACGGCAATCGGTGCCGGGGCATTGACGACGGAGTTTTCCGGAAGTTCAATCTTCACCACTCTGTAAAAGCCGGAGTTCAGAGGGATTTCAGGAAAAAATGTCTTGGTTCCCGAGTAAGCTGCTGATAAAGATGCCCCGAAACCGGCATTCAAAAAGCAGCCGATATAAGAATGTGAACCAGAAAGATCATAATGGATCTCGTCATCCGTGATGGTCATCTTAACCCTGATCGGAATCAGGCCGTCTCCGGCTTCCGGGTCCATATCAATATAATCAACAGTCTCCCAGGTTCCATTCGGTAAAGCCGCAACCTTGGCCCTTGCCAAGCGCTCCACATAATTCTGCACTTCCGCAAAGGCAGACAAAGTCGTATCGATTCCATACTTCTCGATGATGGCAAACAACTGGCGCTCGCCTACCTTGGCCGCTTCCACTTGAGCACGAAGATCGCCGACACGTTCCTCAGGGACGCGCATGTTCGAAACGAGCACATTGACCACATCTTTTAAAAATATTCCTTTACTATATATCCTTAGCGGCGGAATCCTCACTCCCTCGCCGAAATGTTCCTTGGCATTGATATCGAAGGAGCCAGGTGTCGAGCCGCCCATGTCGGCCCAGTGGCCATTCGTCTGCATGAACGCAATCAGCTTGTCCTCATGAAAGACTGGCAAGAGAACCCGTGTATCATTGAAATGAGTACCGCCCCGATACGGGTCATTGACCAAGAATACGTCCCCGGGATGGATATCCCCCCCGAAGTCCTCGAGCACCGCTTTTGCCGTTAGATGCAGTGTTCCTACGTGGACCGATATATCCTGCGTCCCTTGCATGACTGTATTTCCTTCTGCATCACAAAGCGCACAACTGAAATCCCGATTATAAATGACGAAGGAATAGCATGTCCGAAGGATTTGTTCAGCCATCTGATCTACAAGGTTAACGAAGCCATTTTTAATCACTTCAAATGTCACCGGATCTAAACCTGTTCCAACGCCAGATTGGTCAATTAACTGTTTATTCGACAATGAAATCCACCTCTTTTTATTTATTTTGGGAAAGAATCAAGTTTCTGTATTTATCAACTTTTGCCGTGAAATTTGGCGGAATGACAGTCGTTGTATCAAGCTGATCCACTATGGCAGGCCCCGGGATTTCAGAAAAGGCCGGAATGAGTTCCCGGTTATACACGTTCGTATTCACATACCCTTCCTCTTCGAAATAGACATCACGCGTTTCCTTCAAGGCATCAGCAAGTGTGCCCCCTGGTTCATAAGTCGGGAATTCAGGTTTTGGCACAGTTCCGATAGCCGTAACGAGAAGCCCGTAGATTTCCACGGTCTGTTCTTTATCGGAAAAAGAAAATTCCCGTTCATGCTCTTGATGGAAACGGTCAAGGGTCTCTTCCAATGAAGAAATCGGGCAATCGACTTCTATCGCCAATGAACGCCACTGTCCCATATACCTCATGTCAATATAGCGCACCAATGTGGAAGCTTCCTTAGCGACCCCTTCTTCTTGCAATAACTCCGCGGCCTCTTTTTCCATTCCGATGAATTCCCTCTCTAAATCCATTAACGATACATCCCTGACATTCTTGACATAGGTTTTGGATATATCATGACGAACATCGACCAACAGGCATCCCATTGCAGCGGCAACACCCGGATGCGGCGGGATGATGACAGTCGGGATTTCCATTTCCTTGGCGAGGTACGCTCCATGCAAGGGTCCAGCGCCTCCGAAAGCCACAAGTGCAAAGTCGCGGGGATCGTATCCCCTCCTGACTGAAATCAGCCTTAGCGCATCACACATATTGGCATTGGCCACCCGTGTGATGGCATTCGCCGCTTCTTCAATCGTATAATCGAATTTCTTGGCGATCTTATCCACGACTTCAATCGCTTTTTGTTTATCAAGTTCCATTTGCCCATCCAATAGTTTTGTGCCAAGTCGTCCCAATACAATATTGGCATCGGAATTGGTCGGTTCCACGCCACCCCTGCTATAGCAAGCAGGTCCAGGTACCGCGCCTGCACTTTGAGGGCCATTGCGTAAAGAACCGCCTTCATCCACCCAAGCCAAGCTTCCTCCTCCTGCTCCTATCGTCAAGATTTCGATACTTGGGAAACCGATCGGATATCCATACTCGATATACCAATCTTTAGTAATCCGCAAATCACCTTCATGCATCAGGGAAATATCGGTGCTCGTTCCTCCCATATCCAGCCCAATGGCATTATTGAACCCGCAAAGCTGGGCGATATGTTTACTGGCAATCGCACCTGCAGCGATTCCGGAACTTGCGAGCCTTGCCGCATAACGGGGTACGGTTTGGGATGTCATTACCCCTCCGCCGGAGTGAAGCACTAATATATCATCTTCATACCCCCGTTTATTCATTTCACCTTCAAGGGTTTTAATATAGTTGCTGACAGTCGGTCCTAAAACCGCATTGACGATCGTCGTACTCATGCGCTCATGCTCAAAAATCTCAGGAAGGACTTCACTTGAAATGCATATATAGACGTCCGGGAGTTCCTCCTGGATGATTCGTTTCACTTTCGCCTCATTGCTTCCATTTACATACGAGTTCATGAAGCAAACCGCAATGGATTCGGTACCGCGTCTTTTTAATTTCCTTGCCAGTGCCCGTACTTCCTCTTCATTGATATCCGTCAAGACATTCCCTGCAAAATCAATGCGCTCTTCCACTTCAAAACGGTCTCTTCTTTGTATATACGGTTTGGCTACATCATCATATGTATCCCATAACTCAAGCTTGGTTCCTCGGCGGATTTCCGATACATCCCGAAAACCAGCGGATGTGATCAATGCTGTCTTTGGCAATTTCCTTTCAATCAAGGCATTGGTGCCCACTGTTGTACCATGGGAAAACACTTTAATATTTTCACAATCTATTTCCGCCTTTGCAATTCCATCCAAAATGCCGATTTCTGGATTCTGAGGAGTCGACGACGTTTTCGTGATGGAAATTTCCTTCGTGCTTTCATCAAAAACGAACACATCCGTAAATGTTCCTCCTACATCAATTGCGAGCCTAGTTTGCTTCGTACCTATCATTTCATTCCCACCCCTGCTACAAGATTTTAAAAAAATTCATACCTTTTGACATTGCTTCGTACCCATTCACCACTTAATGGAACTGTGTGAATGAGTGTCAGCCGCTGGATTTTCTTAGCCGAAAAAAGGAACATGATGAAATAAAAAAAACCAGTCATATCAATAAGAAATCATTGATATAACTGGTTTTTGATCTAGGTTTAGCTTCGCTGGGCGGCGAAGTCTATTAGATTCGACAGTTATTTATAGAATTCATCTTTAAATCACCAAGTCCATTTAAGGCGATGGCAGAGTAGTATTTGCTATATAAACTACCTTTTCACTATGGCTATATACTTTATCTTACGTCAATCCACCATAAAGTCAAGGTTATTTTTTAGAATACTCAAACAACTTACAAGGCTAAGAAGTTTACAAATAAGTGAAATAAAGGAACCATAACTGTTCCCCTATGCTTACGCAACATGATTATTTATCAGGTGCTTCCGATGTGCCTTCCTCACTGTTTTTAGGTAAACTTCAGAAATTCCATTCATGCCTTCCGATAGTTGTGCTTTAGTATATTCCATACTGCCAACCAGTTTATGAAGCTTCTTATCATCATTCACTTCTGTAAGTTTAGATTCTGAATCCGTCACATTATTTCACCTCCATCATTTAGGATGGCAAATCAAGATGGAAATATGTATGACAGGCGATAATGATAGACACTCTCGAAGTTCATTTTAGGTAAAGAATGGAATATTCCAGCAGAATCTGTACTTAAATAAGCGAGAAAAGTTTATTTTATGAATCTTTTTTTAAAAATCAGCTGTTTTCATGGAACTAAAGGGATATACTATAGTTTAGCTTTTATTACATTTTTGTTAGTATTTTTTCTTGCCGCACATTGTGTAATATTTTACAAGTTTTTCTATTTACATCAACAAAATGCTTATTGCAAAGGAGAATTGGATATGTCAGAAACGATTACCCAATCACAAACTGAACAACTTAATGCCAGCCAAAAACAATTAGATGTACTGGACCAATTATTAAACCCTGAGGTTCAGGAATCATTGAACACTTTAGTTGAGCAGTTACCAAAACTAACTGAGTTAGTGAATATTTTAACAAAGTCTTATGATTTCGCTCAATCGGTTGCGACTGATGATGTTTTGAAAAACGATACGGTCAGCGCCATTTCGGAGATCGCGACACCTGTAGTCGATTCAGTGA
>NZ_JANZMJ010000016.1:0-129256 GCF_025175645.1 Peribacillus aracenensis | reverse complement strand
TTTACAAACGTTCGACAGCATGAAGCATTTCAAACAAGAACTAGAAGATTATATTTATTATTACAATCACCAACGAATTAAGGTGAAATTAAAAGGCATGAGCCCGGTTGATTACCGGGTTCATGCCTTCAAGGTTGCCTAACTAAATAAAGTGTCTAACTTTTTGGGTTCACTTCAATGTGGCTGTTTTTTTGTGTTTAGGATGAAGATATCATTCTTCATCTTCATATTCTTTTATGATTTCTTCAAGAGTGAATTTAATCCCATAATAAGCGAAAAGAGCGGCAATGAGGGTAGGGTACCCATATCGGCTTCCAGTTTCATCGGGAATCAATCCCCGTTGGATGCGTAGATCAATATGAACGTCAGCCAACTCCAAAAGAGAATCTTCTTCAGAAGGAATGGATGTAGAAACTGCAACAAATGGTATATCTTTTTCCTTGAGTTGTTTTGCCAGCATCAATGCTTCAGAATCGTCCGAATGGCGGCTGAATATAATAAATCGATCTTCCCTGGAAATGGTTTCCCCTAATTCATATCTTTTTGCCTTGGGAAAGGGTTCTGCCCCATTTAAAGCCTCGGCAGTGACGCCCTGCATTTCACCAAAACCATGAATGAACACAGAACCGTCCCCAACCGCAGCCTGAGCGAGCAAGCGTCCGGCATCCTCCATTTCAAATGCCTCATTTTCAATCATTTTTTTAAATAAACCGCTTATCTGTGTCGAGAAAATTTTTAACATGATCAGGGACTCCTTTAAAAAATAATATACTTATTATAATGGACTTTCCTTTGCATTGACAGGTTTCAGGGTTTTTGATCCGGAAGGGCTGAATTGACTAAATCGGTCGAAAAAACAAAAAAATTGAAATTCCTTTTAGCCATAAAGCAGGAATTTTGTTACAATTATCGAATATGAACATAGAAATCATGATGGAATATATGCGTTGGACCTCAAGTGATTTAACGCAATCTATGTAACTACCCTTTTTCGGGTATTATGGCCGAATAGGCAAATATATTTTATTGATGAATCGGGAAGGGGAGAGGTGATAAAATGCCAGGGAAAATATTGATTGTTGATGATCAATTCGGGATTCGTATTTTATTGAACGAGGTTTTACATAAAGAAGGGTATGAAACATTTCAAGCGGCTAATGGCATTCAAGCCTTGGAAGTTCTAAATAATCATTCACCTGATCTGGTATTGCTGGATATGAAGATTCCGGGAATGGATGGCATTGAGATCTTGAAAAGGATGAAAGTCGTCGATCCGGACATCCGGGTTATCATCATGACGGCATATGGTGAACTTGATATGATTCAGGAAGCAAAGGATTTAGGGGCAATGACACACTTTGCAAAGCCGTTTGATATTGATGATATTAGAAAGGCCGTTCGAGAATACTTACCGATTCAATCAAGTTAACGGTCTTGAAAATTTTATATTATTGACGGGGAAATTGCCGCGGCTATCTTTTTTTAGATGGGCCGTGTTTTTTTGGAATAAAATTTGAGGCATGGAATAGTGCTAATTGTTGCTGTTTTTTTGATGTATTGATATCCTAAAAGAGGAGAGATATTCTGATTTATAAGCGTATGCTACTTTGGTTTTAGGGAATATCTAGAAAGAATTAACTTTAAAAATCATAACATCCACTAGTAGGAGGAAATCAAATGCCTTTAGTTTCTATGAAAGATATGCTTAATAAAGCTCTTGATGAAAAATATGCAGTAGGTCAATTCAATATCAATAATCTTGAATGGACTCAAGCTATTTTAGCCGCTGCAGAACAAGAAAAATCTCCAGTCATCCTTGGTGTTTCCGAAGGTGCTGCCCGTCATATGGGTGGTTTTAAAACGACTGTCATGATGGTTCAAGGATTGTTGGAAGACATGAAAATCACTGTTCCTGTGGCGATTCACCTTGACCATGGTTCAAGTTTTGATAAATGTAAGGAAGCTATCGAAGCCGGATTCACTTCAGTAATGATCGATGCTTCACATCATCCGATCGATGAAAATATCGAAACAACCAAGAAGGTTGTCGAATTCGCTCACGCACGGAATGTTTCGGTTGAAGCGGAAGTGGGCACGGTTGGCGGACAAGAAGATGATGTAATCGCTGATGGAGTCGTATATGCAGACCCTCAAGAATGTGAACAGTTAGTTAAAGAAACGAATGTCGACTGTTTTGCTCCAGCTTTGGGATCCGTTCACGGACCATACAAAGGTGAACCTAACCTAGGCTATAAAGAAATGGAAGAAGTACGTGATTTAACGAAGAAACCTCTTGTTCTTCATGGCGGTACAGGCATACCTACGAAGGATATCCAAAAAGCCATTTCACTTGGAACATCAAAAATCAATGTGAATACGGAAAATCAAATTGTGTTCACAAAAGCGGTTCGTGAAATTTTGAATAACGATTCTGAAGTGTACGATCCACGTAAATACATGGTACCTGGCCGTGAAGCCATTAAAGAAACTGTCATCGGTAAAATACGTGAATTCGGTTCAAACGGCAAAGCATAATTTATGAACGTAATATAAGGGTTCCATCCCCTTAAATGTAAGATGATAAAGGCAATATTCCCATTGGGGGGGGCTCCCCCCTAATGGTTTCTTTTAGATGCAGGGCTGAATCCGGGCTCCATTTTTAGAACAATTAGAATTCAGAGGCATATAGGGAAATAAAAAATCGATTACATACGGAGGATATTTTATGAAATTCTTTATAGATACAGCAAACATGGAAGAAATCAAACAAGCGCACGAGCTTGGCGTTTTAGCAGGCGTTACGACTAACCCGTCCCTTGTTGCAAGAGAAAAGGGAGTTTCTTTCCATGAACGGCTAAAAGAAATCACAAGCCTTGTTAAGGAATCCGTTTCTGCTGAAGTCATTGCGCTTGATTTTGAAGGAATGATGGCTGAAGCCAAGGAACTCGTTGCCATTGCACCTAATATCACGATTAAAGTGCCAATGACCCCAGACGGCTTGAAGGCTGTTTCAGCACTTACAAAACAAGGTGTCAAAACGAATGTCACGCTTATTTTCAGTGCCAACCAAGCTTTATTGGCAGCTAGGGCAGGAGCAACTTATGTATCGCCATTTTTAGGACGCTTGGACGACATTGGCCAAAATGGACTTGATTTGATTTCGGATATTGCCGACATATTTGCAATCCATGATATCAATGCTGAGATCATTGCAGCTTCCATCCGCCATCCAATGCATATTACAGAAGCGGCTCTTAAAGGGGCACATATTGCAACGATCCCTTATAAAGTTTTAATGCAATTATTCCACCACCCATTAACGGATAAAGGGATTGAAGCTTTCTTGAATGATTGGAATTCACGTACTGAAGCATAATGCCTTGCCGCTAAGTCGCTATAGATTGCACCTTTTTAATAAAATTAACATAAATTAGAAATTTTTATCTTTTTTTACATGAATTTTCTACTTTTGTGTAAACTAAAGAACTAGATAGTAAATGTTGTCGGATTATGCAATTTTCCTGTGGTAAAATATTACTTTTGAAAGTAGCTTCTAAGTGCTTAGCGTGGAAGGGAGTTTATTATGGAAAAACTTAAAATTGCCGGTGGCTATCCTTTAAAGGGAAGCATTCGTGTCAGCGGAGCAAAAAATAGTGCGGTTGCCCTTATTCCGGCAACAATTTTAGCGGACTCTCCCGTAACGATTGAAGGCCTGCCTGATATCTCGGATGTACAGATGCTGAAAGCGTTAATGGAGGAAATTGGCGGTGAGGTATCCTTTGATGAAGGAGAAATGACAGTCAATCCAAGCAGGATGATTTCAATGCCTCTCCCCAATGGAAGGGTCAAGAAGTTACGTGCCTCTTATTATTTGATGGGGGCAATGCTTGGTAAATTCAAAAAGGCAGTGATTGGCTTGCCTGGAGGCTGCCATTTAGGACCCCGTCCGATAGATCAGCATATTAAGGGGTTCGAAGCACTAGGCGCTCAAGTGACGAATGAACAAGGAGCCATTTACCTTAGGGCGGACGAGCTCCGGGGAGCACGCATATATTTGGATGTCGTTAGTGTAGGGGCAACGATCAACATCATGCTTGCCGCCGTTTTGGCCAAAGGCCGCACTGTGATTGAAAATGCCGCGAAAGAACCGGAAATCATCGATGTTGCCACACTGTTGACCAATATGGGAGCGAAAATAAAGGGTGCAGGAACGGATATCATTCGTATTGATGGTGTGGAAAGTTTGCATGGGTGCAAGCATACGATCATACCGGATCGGATTGAGGCCGGTACTTTCATGATTTTAGCCGCTGCTGTTGGTGAAGGGATTCTGATCGATAATGTCATTCCCCAGCATTTGGAGTCATTGACTGCCAAATTAAGGGAAATGGGAATTAATATTGAAGCGGGTGATGACCAGATATTTGTCTCACCGGGAGAAAAATTTAAAGCCGTTGATATCAAGACATTGGTTTACCCTGGATTCCCAACAGATCTTCAGCAACCTTTCACTTCCCTCTTAACGAAAGCAAGCGGTTCTAGCATGGTGACCGATACGATATACGGGGCACGGTTTAAGCATATTGATGAACTGCGACGCATGAATGCGAAGATCAAAGTCGAGGGCAGAGCAGGCATCGTCGATGGTCCTGTCCAACTGCATGGGGCAAAAGTGAAGGCAAGCGATTTACGTGCCGGAGCAGCTCTTGTAATCGCTGGTTTAATGGCTGAAGGGATTACGGAAGTGACTGGGCTTGAACATATAGATCGCGGATATAGCCATCTTGTTGAAAAACTTTCAGGTTTGGGAGCGACGATTTGGCGTGAAGAAATGACGAAAGAAGAAGTGGAGCAGCTTAAAAGCTGATCCCTTTTCTTGTTACCTCATTGTGTTACTATATATGATATAATGTGTTATACTAATATATAAATAAATCATGCTAGTGTACATGAGGGGGAACCGGAAATGGAAAGAAGTTTATCGATGGAGCTTGTCCGCGTAACAGAGGCGGCGGCACTGAATTCAGCTCGTTGGATGGGAAGAGGAAAGAAAGACGAAGCAGATGATGCAGCAACAACTGCAATGCGGGATGTTTTCAATACTATTCCCATGCAAGGAACGGTTGTAATCGGTGAAGGGGAAATGGATGAAGCGCCAATGCTTTATATTGGTGAAAAACTTGGTACCGGTCTTGGGCCGCTAGTGGATGTTGCTGTTGATCCTTTGGAAGGAACGAACATCGTTGCATCTGGCGGCTGGAATGCATTGGCTGTATTGGCGATAGCCGATAAGGGGAACTTGCTTCATGCCCCGGATATGTATATGGATAAAATAGCTGTCGGACCCGAGGCTGTTGGCCAGATTGATATCAATGCTTCTGTATTGGACAACCTGAAAGCGGTAGCCAAGGCAAAGAATAAAGATATCGAAGACGTGGTTGCAACAGTATTGAACCGTGATCGTCATTCGAAGATCATTCATGAACTTCGTGAGGCGGGGGCACGTATCAAGTTGATCAACGATGGTGATGTAGCGGGAGCCATAAATACGGCCTTCGATCTTACCGGTGTTGATATCTTATTCGGTTCTGGCGGGGCTCCAGAGGGAGTTATTGCAGCCGTTGCCTTGAAATGCCTTGGAGGGGAAATTCAGGGTAAGCTTGTTCCTCATAGCGATGAAGAAGTGGAACGCTGTGGAAAAATGGGCCTTGATTTAGGAAAAGTCCTCAGAATGGAAGACCTTGTTCGCGGAGATGACGCAATTTTTGCTGCAACAGGTGTGACGGATGGAGAACTTCTACGCGGTGTACAATTTAAAGGACATTACGGTGAAACACAATCCGTGGTCATGCGTGCTAAATCCGGTACCGTTCGATTCATTGATGGGCGTCACAGTCTTAAGATTAAACCGAATGGCTTGATTGACTGATAGCGTGTTTTAGAAAAATCACTTTAAAAAGCGAGCGGTTTCAGCGCTCGCTTTCTCTTTAAAAAAATTTAAGTTGAATAATTAAAATAAAAAAAGTAAAATAAAGCTTGGTCTACTATTAATAAATTAAAAATCTGCCCTTTCACTCCAAACTTCAAGAAGCCTTCAAATAATTTTCTTCTTTACATGTAAAAATGTATCATCCTTTCTAAGAAAACTCTGGTCGGGTACATGGATTGCGGTTTTTCTTCCATCTAACAAACCATTTCTTTTTCAGTATGGGTGAAAACGTTTAATTAATAAAAGTGTGGTGTCATAATGAATTTAACTATTTCTAATTTAGAAAACATGAAACTAAAGGATCTATATGAGCACGCGCGTGAATATAAAGTTTCCTATTACAGCAAACTTTCAAAAAAGGAACTTATATTCGCTATCCTGAAAGCGCAAGCTGAGCAGGATGGTCTCCTATTCATGGAGGGCGTTTTAGAGATCATACCTTCAGAGGGCTTCGGTTTCCTGCGTCCAATTAATTATTCTCCAAGCTCGGAGGATATTTATATTTCTGCTTCACAGATCCGCAGGTTCGATTTGCGAAATGGAGATAAAGTGTCCGGTAAGGTAAGGCCTCCAAAAGAAAACGAGCGCTATTATGGATTGCTGCATGTCGAAGCAGTCAATGGCGATAATCCGGAATCGGCTAAAGAGCGTGTCCACTTTCCGGGTTTAACGCCGCTGTATCCAAACAGGCAAATTAAACTGGAAACGACACCGAAGAACTTATCGACCAGGATCATGGATGTGCTGGCTCCGGTCGGTTTTGGGCAGCGTGGTCTGATTGTCGCACCGCCAAAAGCCGGTAAAACGATGCTTATCAAGGAAATTGCCAATGCGATAACAACAAACCATCCCGAATCGGAATTGATTGTGCTGTTGATCGATGAACGCCCGGAAGAAGTGACGGACATTGAACGTTCCGTCGCAGGAGACGTGGTAAGTTCAACTTTCGATGAAGTGCCGGAAAACCATATCAAGGTGGCTGAGCTTGTATTGGAACGAGCCATGCGCCTTGTGGAGCATAAACGGGATGTCATCATATTAATGGACAGCATCACCCGGCTTGCCCGTGCATACAACCTTGTCATTCCGCCGAGCGGGCGTACACTATCAGGGGGTATTGACCCTGCTGCATTCCACCGTCCAAAACGCTTTTTCGGTGCAGCGAGGAATATCGAGGAAGGCGGCAGCCTTACGA
Organism: Peribacillus aracenensis; assembly: GCF_025175645.1. NCBI lineage: Bacteria > Bacillati > Bacillota > Bacilli > Caryophanales > Bacillaceae > Peribacillus > Peribacillus aracenensis. The sequence continues at coordinate 122,072 of NZ_JANZMJ010000016.1, read as the reverse complement.
TCCTTGCTACAGCATTGGTAGATACGGGTTCAAGAATGGACGATGTTATTTATGAAGAATTTAAAGGTACGGGCAATATGGAGCTGCATTTAGATCGTGCACTTGCCGAAAGACGCATCTTCCCGGCAATCGATATTCGTCGCTCGGGCACTCGTAAAGAAGAATTGTTAATTCCGAAGGATCGCCTGGATAAACTATGGGCCATTAGGAAAACGATGTCAGATTCACCTGATTTCTCGGAGAAATTCCTTCGCCGTCTAAAACAGACAAAGGGTAATGAAGAATTTTTCAGTAAGCTGGATGAAGAGATGACAGAAATGAAAAAGGGGCCAGCGAGCGTAAAACGTTCTTAAACCCTGTAAGAAACAAACAGTTGCACAACTAGTCTTAAGTTGTTATAATGAGTTCATGTGTTTTTACAATAAATGTGAGGGTGCTATTCCCTCAACTTGAAGTATATAACTCTGTTTCGAATGATTCAGGGCATAAGGAGCTGAAAAGAATGAAAACTGGAATTCACCCAAATTATAAGCTTTCAAAAGTAATTTGCTCTTGCGGAAACACTTTTGAAACTGGTTCAGTTAAAGAAGAGATCAAAGTTGAGACTTGTTCAGAATGCCACCCATTCTATACTGGTCGTCAAAAATTCGCTGAAGCTGGCGGACGTGTTGATCGTTTCAACAAAAAATACGGTATTAAATAAGCCGGACTTTTTAAAAAACAGGCAAGTATTTTTCTTGCCTGTTTTTTCTTTTCCATAAACAAGTAAGAATTTATATAAAGCCGGGTCGACTTCAATTATGGTCAAGGGATCGACAGGTGGAAGGGAGTAGCTGTTTCCATGTATGTAATGAAACAAACAGGCTGGATCGAGCTTATTTGCGGAAGCATGTTTTCAGGTAAATCTGAGGAATTGATTAAACGAGTCAGCCGTGCTCAATTTGCTAAAGAGCAAATAGCTGTATTTAAACCAGCTATTGATAATCGCTATGCGGAAGAGGCTGTCGTATCACATAATGGCTCTTCTGTGATGGCAAAACCGATTGCCCATTCAACGGATATTTTTAAGTATTTGGACAAGCCCCTGGATATCATTGCAATAGATGAAGTGCAATTTTTTGATCATGAAATCATCGGGGTTGCCCAGCATCTTGCGGACAGCGGTTATCGAGTGATCATGGCTGGACTCGATCAAGATTTCAGAGGTGAGCCATTCGGTCCTATGCCTGTTCTATTATCGCTTGCAGAATCGGTGACCAAGCTGCAGGCTGTGTGTGAAGTGTGCGGATCGCCTGCGAGCAGGACACAGCGATTGATAGATGGGGAGCCGGCCTCCTATGATGAGCCGATCATCCTTGTGGGTGCATCGGAATCATACGAGCCCCGCTGCCGCCATCATCACGAAGTTCCGGGTAAGCAGGCTGTTGGGATTAAAGAACATATTTGAATGATGGTGCCCTATGATCCAATGAGATCGTAGGGTGCTTTTTTTATGAAGAAATGGTTGGGAATAATTAAGGGGCGGAAAAATTGCTGGAGGTTGCATGACCAATACATGGAAGGGAAATAAAAGATAAATATTGCCCCATTTTGGGCAGGCTAACGGGGAAATGTTCTTCTTAACCAGTCAAAATGGAGGGAAAAAATATGAAATCGAAACTGCTTATTATGACGGCCTTTCTGCTTGCTGTACTAACGGCATGCGGCCAAAATGACAATGCAATAAATAATGATTCGGAATATGGGGATCAATCCCGTGATGGCAGGGATTTTGTTGGCAAGGGTTTAAATCAGGTATCCAATAAGGATTGGGACAATGAAACGGAACGGCCATCAGATCAGGTCCTCAACACACCTCATCATACATCCAATAATTCTCCATCCATGGGGCAGCAAATTGATAAAATCCGCGAAGTAATCGAATCGGAAACTAATTATGAGGCGGGCTCCGTTTGGTTTAATGGAAATACCATACATGTTACAGTCCATGATAAAGGCAAAATCAAGACGGAAAAAGAAAGAAATGAGGAATTGCAGCGAATACAAGGCATGATAAACAGGGTTGTGCCACAATATAATTTAGATGTCAAATTAAAGAAATAACGACATTTTTGAATCCTCTTTGACGTTGATTATTCACCTATACTATAATTAACCTAGAAGTGAACTGAGCTGGGGCACTAAGTACTTATTTATAGTTAGAAAAGATGGATTACTTCCAATTCGTTTCAGATGTTTTGGAAAATTTATGAGGTGAATAATTTGTTTGATCGTTTACAAGCAGTAGAAGATAGATATGAAAGATTGAATGAACTATTGAGTGACCCGGAGATCATTAATGACTCTAAGAAGCTAAGGGAATATTCTAAGGAGCAATCCAGCATTCAAGAGACCGCATCGACTTATAAGGAATATAAGGCGGTTCGTGAGCAACTCCAGGAAGCGAAAGCTATGATGGAGGAGAAACTTGATGCGGATATGCGTGAAATGGTAAAAGAAGAAATCAATGAACTTGATGAGACCATACAAGGCCTTGAGGGTAAACTGAAAATATTGCTTATTCCGAAGGACCCTAACGATGATAAAAACGTGATCATGGAGATTCGCGGAGCGGCAGGCGGAGATGAGGCGGCCTTATTTGCGGGTAGTCTATACCGAATGTATAGCCGTTTTGCCGAGGTGCAAGGTTGGCGGACCGAAGTCATTGAAGCCAGTCCTACAGGGCTTGGCGGCTACAAGGAAATCATATTCATGATTAATGGCAATGGTGCTTATTCAAAATTGAAGTTCGAAAATGGAGCGCATCGCGTTCAGCGGGTACCTGAAACTGAATCAGGCGGACGGATTCATACATCTACAGCCACGGTTGCCGTTTTACCTGAAGCTGAGGAAGTGGAAGTTGAAATCCATGATAAGGATGTTCGTGTCGATACCTTTGCATCAAGCGGTCCTGGAGGGCAAAGTGTCAATACGACAATGTCGGCGGTGCGCTTGACTCATATTCCGACTAATACGGTTGTATCCTGTCAAGATGAAAAATCACAAATCAAGAACAAAGAAAAAGCAATGAAGGTTTTGCGTGCCAGGGTGTACGATAAAATCCACCGCGAAGTACAGGCGGAATATGATCAAAATAGGAAGCTTGCCGTTGGAACAGGCGATCGATCCGAAAGGATTCGCACTTATAACTTCCCGCAAAACCGAGTTACCGACCACCGTATTGGTTTAACGATTCAAAAACTGGATCAAATCATGGAAGGTAAACTGGATGAAGTCGTTGATGCATTAATCATGGAAGACCAATCTTCAAGGCTGGAAAGTGCAGATGAGTAACTCTGCCGTGAAAGTGTTCGGAGCCCTTAAATGGGCTTCTTCTTTTTTAAAGGAAAATGATCGTGATGCCAATGCTGGGGAAATCCTATTACAGCACTTTTTAAAACAAACTCGCTCCCAAATGCTGGCCAACCTTCATGATGAGCTTAGTGAAGCGGTTTTTGGGCAATTTAAGGCCGCTATTGAGCTGCATGCGGAGGGAACGCCCATCCAATATATTATCGGCCATGAAGAATTTTATGGACGGACCTTCTTTGTGAATGAAGAAGTGCTCATACCGAGACCTGAAACAGAAGAATTGATTTATTATGCTTTACGTAAAATCCCGGCCATTTTTATGGAGGGACAGAAGCTTTGTTTAGCTGATATTGGGACCGGCAGCGGCGCAATCGCCATAACGATGAAACTTGAAAAATCAAACTTATTGGTGACGGCTACGGACATAGCGGAACCATCGCTTGAGGTGGCGCGGAAAAATGCCGAATCGCTTGGTGCCGAAGTGGAGTTCATGCAAGGTGATTTGCTTTTGCCTTTCATAAACAAAAAACAGAAGGTGGACGTCCTTTTATCGAATCCGCCATATATACCAGATGATGATCATGAATCCATGTCAGTAGTCGTGACAGGTCATGAACCGCATCGTGCATTATTTGCCGGTATCGATGGGCTGGATTTTTACCGCCGCTTTATGGAGCAATTACCTCTGATCATGAAGGTGCCTGGGCTGATCGGTTTTGAAGTGGGAACTGGACAGGGTGAGGCGGTTGCCGATTTATTGAAGCAAGCCTTTCCTGCTGCAGAAGTATCCATTACAAATGACATTAATGAAAAAGATCGAATGGTCTTCGCTGTATTAAAGTGATCCGTCTTCCTATGTGAGACGGATTTTTTTTATGGAAACCACCCTCATTATCCTTTAGAATCTATATTTCCAGCTATCAACTTTTTTATTTTTTACTAGTTTAAGATAGCTGGAAAATGGTGAGACTAATTCATGTGAGGGGGCGAAGGCGATGAAAACTAAACATTTAGCCATTATTTATCTATTAATCTTAACTATAGGAACAATCGTAAGTATATATATGCCTAAAGCGGAGATGGTCGGTGCAGAAGATACGAAGGTGATCCCGGATGAGGCGATTCGTCTTCGGATACTTGCTAATAGTGATGCAGAAAAGGATCAAGCGGTTAAACGGCTGATTAGGGATGAGGTAAATGAAGATATCACAAAGTGGGTCGAGGAACTTACTTCTTTGGATGAAGCGAGGGATGTGATCACCTCGCATCTGCCGGATATCCAAGCGACGGCTGAGGCAGTTATAAAGGAACAGGGTATGGAGCAGTCAGTTAAAGTGGATTTTGGGCAAGCGGAATTTCCGACAAAACTCTATGGGCAGTATTTATATCCGGCAGGGGATTATGAAGCGGTGATTATCACGCTTGGGGAAGGGGAAGGCGCAAATTGGTGGTGTGTTCTATTTCCCCCATTATGTTTCCTGGATTTTTCAAATGGGACGGCTGTAAGTCAAAGTCCGATTGTCGAGGATGAGGGTGAAGGATCGTTGAATTCGGAAGGGGAGGCGCATGCTGCAACAAGTGAAGAGGGTGAGCCCGTTGCAGTGGAAGAAGTTGAAGAAGGAGTGCTGGTTGAAAAGGAAAAAGGGCCCGAGGAAGTGGTTGGTGAAAAGGTAGTGGAGGGGAGCGTAAAAGAAGTATCGGAAGGAACGCTAAAAGAAAAGGATACAGAGCCGGAAGTAAAGGAAGAAGTGGCAGAAGTAAAAGACAAGCAACAAGTGTCGAAAAAAGCCATTGATGGGAATGTTGAAGAAAACCAGGTTGAACTTGCGGCATCCGATAAACAAGGTCAACAATTATATGAAGGGGAAAAGGAGCCTGAGGTGGAAGTGAAGTCCCTGTTTGCAGAAATCTTCAATGATCTATTTTAAAAAGGGGGCAGCTGCCCTCTTTTTTTAAAATCAGATAATTTCGTAAACATATCCACAGGGTTATTAACAAAAAATCAAAAAAGTCTGTCATTAATCATTAATATCCACAAACTTATCCACGGATTCGATGTGGTTATCCCCAATTTGTGGATAACACTTGAATTATGTGAATACTTCTTTTATACTTTCAAAGTATCTTAAAGTGAATTTATTACAATAATTTGAGAATATCGTTCATATAAAAGCAATTATATAAAATAAGAAACGTTAAAAGGCGATGATGTTCAAGATGAAAACGAAAATTTGGTCAGTGGATAAAAATGTGGATAATTTACAAAGTTATCCCCAGATTACAAAATCAGCTGAATTATTAAAGGCAAATCAGGTGGTGGCTTTTCCTACAGAGACCGTTTATGGACTGGGGGCGAATGCCAAAAATGACGAGGCAGTCAAAAAAGTGTTTGATGCGAAGGGGCGTCCGAGTGATAATCCTTTGATCGTTCACATAGCCTCCGTTGACCAGCTGTCAGGTATTGTAGAAGAGATTCCGGAACAGGCCAAGAAGCTGATGGCGGAATTTTGGCCGGGTCCTTTGACTTTGATCATGAAAAGAAAACCGGGCCAGCTATCAAACCTTGTGACAGCTGGATTGGACACGGTGGCTGTCAGGATGCCAGATCATCAGGTTGCCCTAGGCCTTATTCGTGCAAGTGATTTGCCCATTGCGGCACCAAGTGCAAATACTTCCGGAAAACCAAGCCCCACTTCAGCGAAACATGTTGAAGATGACTTGATGGGCCGGATTGCAGGCATAGTCGATGGCGGGACTACGGGTGTGGGCTTAGAATCCACAGTACTTGACTGCACTGTGGAAGTACCTGTTATTTTAAGGCCAGGCGGGGTGACCCTGGAACAGCTGGAAGCGGTAATAGGGGAAGTCAGGCAAGATGTCGCATTGAAGAATCAGGAAGCGGCGCCAAAAGCCCCGGGCATGAAGTATACCCACTATGCTCCGAAGGCCCCTCTATATTTAGTCAAGGGTAATCAAGCTTTCCTTCAGAAGCTTGTGGATGAAAAAAGAACTGACGGGTTAAAGGTGGGCATCATAACGGCTTACGAACATCAACAGGATTATAAGGCGGATTATGTGGTTGTCCCAGGTTCATTAGCGGATTTACATACTGTTGCAACAGGCTTATATGATGCTTTAAGGCAGTTTGACGAGCTGGAGGTCGATGTCATTTATAGTGAAATGTTTCCTGACCATGGAATAGGAGCGGCGGTCATGAACCGGCTTGAGAAGGCTGCAGGTCATCAAATCATCAAGGAACATGTGTAATAAGAACTGATTTATCCTTCTATTTCTTTTCGGACATGCATAACATGTAGTAGGCACGTCCGAGGGGGATTTGAATGAATACATTTGCTGGAGAAATCATCACCTTATTGCTAATGGCATTCGCGCTGGGAATGGATGCCTTTTCAGTTGGCCTTGGAATGGGAATGTTTAAGCTAAGGTTGAGGCAAATATTGTTTATAGGGCTGATAGTTGGCATTTTTCATATTTGGATGCCCTTGCTTGGAATGGGGGCAGGCCGTTTCATTTCAGAAAAATTCGGGACCTTTGCTACATACGCCGGCGGTCTGTTGCTGATCATTCTTGGTATACAGATGTTTATCCCTGGTAAAAAGGATGGAGCTGGTGCCAGGGAAAATAAGATGCTGGCTCCTGTCGGGAAAGGTCTATTCATTTTTGCTTTAGGGGTAAGCCTGGATAGCTTCTCGGTAGGATTGACACTGGGAATTTACGGTGCAAAAACGATTTTAACCGTTCTTTGTTTTGGGTTTGCCGCCACCCTATTAACGTGGGCAGGCCTTTTACTGGGTAGAAAAATGCAGGGCTTGCTTGGCGTGTATAGTGAGATTCTTGGCGGAAGCATCCTGTGTGCGTTTGGATTGAAATTATTGTTCTCTTTTTGATCCGCTTGAATTCATATCGTTCCTTCCTCAACTGTTCCAATTACTGGAGCGGTTTTTATTTTACTTCGGACATAATGAGAGTGATTTTTTTGACTATAATAAACGGGCTATAGCTTATAATGAATAAAAAAGGAGGCGTTAAAATGATCCGAGTACTATTTGTATGTACAGGTAACACATGCAGAAGCCCGATGGCAGAAGCGATATTGAAACATAAGAATATTGCGGGTGTTGAAGTGAAGTCCGCAGGCGTGTATGCTTCATCAGGGCAGGATGCTTCGCTGCATGCTAAAAATGTATTGGTTGAAAATGACATAGTGCATAATCATCATTCAACGCCCTTATCCGAGAAGGAAATGGAATGGGCGACTCATATTTTCACCATGACGGAAGGGCATAAATCTGTCATTGCCCATGCATACCCCCAAATGATCGATAAGACTTTTACTTTAAAGGAATTCGTTATTGAGGATAAATATGATAGAGATATAATAGATCCGTTTGGAGGTTCTGAAGGCATTTACCGGGAAACGTTCAGGGAGCTGCAGGAATTAATAGAAGAATTGGTCAAAAGGCTTAAAGAATGAACGGGTACATAATGTGGTCGCTGCAGTAAAAGATATTACTAAGCTTGTTGACCGTCTATGCAAAGTGTAAGATCAAGGCAGTCCCAAGAAGTGGCTGCCATTGCAGAATAAGCAATCTGCTGGAGCGGAAGAAGTGACGGCCAGGACAAACGAATAAGCTCTAGTCAAGGAAAATGTCGAAAAATCGGCAATGGAAATTTTAAAGTGAAAGCGGAAAAGGGTTAACAGGACCATTACGCGCTTTCACACTTGACATTTTACTGCAGGAAGCCCGAGTTGGTTTCCTGCTTCTTTGCGGGGAAAAAGGATGGACATCCTTTATCTTTTCATAATTTTGTGACACAATAATAATAAAATCAAATGAAAAAGCTAGAGGAGGATTATGATGAAAGTTGCGATTGCTTCGGATCATGGTGGTATACATATCCGTGAAGAAATAAAGACTTTATTGAATGAGTTACAGATTCCATTTGAGGATTTTGGCTGTGAATGCAGTACGTCGGTGGATTATCCTGATTATGCCTTGCCGGTTGCTGAAAAAGTGGCGCAGGGTGAGTTCGATCGGGGCATTTTAATCTGTGGAACAGGAATTGGAATGAGCATTGCTGCCAATAAAGTCAAAGGAATACGTTGTGCATTGGTTCATGATGTCTATAGTGCGAAATTGACCCGTCAGCATAATGATACCAATATGTTAGCGATGGGGGAACGTGTCATTGGCCCGGGTCTGGCCAGGGAAATTGCCCAAACATGGCTGACTTCGGAATTTGAAGGCGGCCGTCATCAAAACAGGATCGGTAAGATTGCGGAGTATGAAGGTAAACATAGCTAATTTCTATGGTTTTTTGGAGAGAACCATTTTCTACCGATAGCAAGTTTTCTTATTGAAAGGATGCGTTTTCATGACAAGTGATGCTACATCTTCAAATGAGCTTGAGATATGGGAAAACCAGTTTCGGGAACTTTTACATGAGTTTCAAGAACAGACAGCTTTAAAAGAGAAACAGCTACTGGTGATCGGCTGCAGCACAAGTGAAGTGGTCGGGAAAAGGATCGGTACTGAAGGTACCCTCGATGTTGCAGGGATGATTTTTTCCGTAGTTAGGGATTTTCAAGGAAAAACGGGTGTTCAGGTTGCCTATCAATGTTGTGAACATCTAAACAGGGCCTTGGTTTTACAAAGGGAAACCGCGGTTCGATATGATTATGAAGAAGTTTCGGTTGTACCTGTAAGAACAGCTGGGGGATCGATGGCGACGTATGCCTATCAGCAATGGAAAGATGCTGTCGTTGTCGAGCATATTAAAGCGGATGCGGGGATTGACATTGGGGACACCTTCATTGGCATGCATCTGAAGCATGTGGCGGTTCCGATTCGCTCTGCCATTAAGGAAATAGGGCATGCACATGTGACCATGGCAAAAACACGTCCGAAACTGATTGGCGGGGAGCGGGCCGTTTATCAGGACTTTTCTGATAACAAGAGTTGTACTTAATGGGTAAGGGGGACAGCATTTCTCGGATGAGGGATGCTGTTTTTTAATTGAATGAGAGCGAAATCGGAAAGCCCAAGATAAGGTTTACAAAAAATCATTACTTTATAATGTTAATAGAATAGTGATTTTGCTTATGGAATATAGGGTGAAAGAGCTAATAAGCATAATTTTGATGTTAAATACGAACGTTATTAAAAGAAAAAACATTTAACGTTCGATAAAATTAGACTATCGCTTCTAAATTAGACATGTTAAAATGGAGTAGAATTTTCTAATAACTATTGGTAAGGCTTTTTCATGCTTTTTTGAAGGCATGTTGCACATAAATACTAAAAAGCGAATCACGCACAATTTGAGGAGGAATTACGGAATGAATCGTTTAGCAAAGCAAGATGAGCAAGTGTTTAACGCAATTCAACTGGAATTAGGGCGTCAAAGAAGTAAAATTGAGCTTATTGCTTCTGAAAACTTCGTGAGTGAAGCTGTCATGGAAGCACAAGGATCGGTCTTGACTAATAAGTATGCAGAAGGATACCCTGGAAAACGTTACTATGGCGGATGTGAGTATGTAGACATCGTTGAAGATCTAGCACGTGAGCGTGCGAAAGAAATTTTCGGAGGGGAGTATGTGAACGTACAGCCCCACTCTGGAGCTCAAGCCAATATGGCCGTTTACTTTACTGTTCTTCAAACTGGAGACACAGTGCTTGGGATGAACCTTTCGCATGGAGGTCACTTAACACATGGAAGTCCAGTTAACTTCAGTGGCGTTAACTATAATTTTGTTGAATATGGTGTAGACGAAAAAGATCACCGTATCGATTACAATGATGTATTGGAAAAAGCGCGTCAGCACAAACCGAAATTGATCGTAGCGGGTGCAAGTGCATATCCGCGGGAAATTGACTTCAAGCGATTCCGTGAAATTGCAGATGAAGTCGGGGCTTATTTAATGGTCGATATGGCGCATATTGCAGGTTTGGTTGCGGCTGGATTACATCAAAGCCCGATTCCTTATGCTGACTTTGTAACGACAACCACTCATAAAACACTTCGCGGACCACGCGGAGGTATGATCATCTGTAAAGAAGAATTCGGTAAGAAAATCGATAAATCCATCTTCCCTGGAATTCAAGGCGGCCCGTTGATGCATGTAATATCCGCTAAGGCTGTTGCATTCGGCGAAGCGCTTCAAGATGAATTTAAAGTATATGCACAAAAAATCATCGATAATGCTAAACGTTTGGGCGAAGGTTTGAAGAAAGAAGGGTTCACCCTTGTTTCTGATGGAACGGACAATCACTTGATTCTTCTTGATGTGCGCTCTACTGGATTAACGGGAAAAATCGCAGAACATGTTTTGGATGAAATCGGTATTACCGTGAACAAAAATGCGATTCCTTATGACCCGGAAAAACCATTCGTTACCAGCGGTATACGCATTGGGACTGCGGCGGTGACATCACGTGGCTTCGGATTGGAAGACATGGATGAAATAGCTGCAATCATCGGACTTGTTTTGAAAAATAATGAAGACGCAGCTAAACTTGAAGAAGCAAAACAGCGCGTTGAATCATTAGCGAACAAATTTGAATTATATCCTTCATTGTAATATCGTAGCTGCTCCCTTTTAAAGGGGGCGGTTTTTTTATATCTTATGCAAGGGCTGGTGTTAGAAGAATCCGAATAGTGAAAATAGGTCTGACATCTAAACCTTTATTGAAGATTGAAACTTTTTTCTGTAAAATAGGTTGAAGTGAATTTTAAAAGACACGAAAATTTTTCTATTCGATTAGGGAAATCATAAAAAAGCGCAAAACTAAGCAATGGAATTGGAGAGATGCTAAATGGGAAAAGTTTATGTTTTCGATCACCCGTTAATTCAACACAAATTAGCCTATATACGTGATATAAATACAGGAACAAAAGAATTCCGTGAACTAGTGGATGAAGTTGCATCATTGATGGCATTTGAAATCACGAGGGATATGCCACTGGAAGAGGTGGAAATCCAAACGCCTGTAAGCACAGCGAAAGTGAAAATGCTTTCTGGTAAAAAAGTGGGTATCGTCCCGATTTTACGTGCAGGCATAGGGATGGTGGACGGGATCATTAAGCTGATTCCTGCTGCAAAGGTCGGACATGTTGGACTTTACCGTGATCCTGAAACATTGAAACCGGTGGAATATTATGCGAAAATGCCAAGCGATTTGGCAGAAAGGGAATGCATTGTCGTTGACCCGATGTTAGCCACTGGCGGATCAGCCATCGAAGCGATCCATTCCATTAAAAAGCGCGGTGCAGTCAATATTAAATTCATGTGTTTGATTGCAGCACCAGAGGGTGTAGAGGCATTGAAAGAAGCCCATCCTGATGTTGATATTTATATTGCGGGTCTTGACGAAAAACTGAATGAACACGGGTATATCGTTCCAGGTCTTGGAGACGCGGGAGATCGTTTATTCGGCACAAAATAAGGAAAGAAACTGAGGTGTCACGAATGAATAAACCGATAAAAGTCATGACCATTTTCGGAACGAGACCAGAAGCTGTCAAAATGGCTCCCTTAGTACTCGAATTTCAAAAACACCCAGAATATTTCAAGCCGATCGTTGCTGTTACGGCACAGCATCGGCAAATGTTAGATCAAGTTCTCGAACTATTTTCCATACAGCCGGACTATGACTTGGACATAATGAAGGAAAGGCAAACGCTTGCTGACATTACAACAAGAGCATTAAATGGTCTTGATTCAGTAATGAAGGAAGCTAAACCTGATATTGTTCTTGTACACGGTGATACAACCACGACGTTTGTCGCAAGTCTGGCAGCTTTTTATAATCAAATTGTCATTGGGCATGTTGAAGCGGGGCTGCGCACATGGAATAAGTATTCCCCCTATCCGGAAGAGATGAATCGGCAGCTTACTGGTACTATGGCAGATTTGCATTTTGCGCCGACATCGAAAGCGGAGGAGAATCTGCTTAACGAAAACAAGAAGGATAATATCTTCGTGACGGGAAATACGGCAACAGATGCTTTAAAAACTACTGTACGTTCCACGTATTCGCACCCGGTTTTAAATGGACTTGGAGAAGACAGGCTCATTTTGCTTACCGCCCATCGCAGGGAGAACCTTGGTGAACCCATGAGGAATATCTTTAGGGCCGTAAAGAGAATCATTGCTGAGCATGATGACGTTCAAGTGGTATATCCTGTCCATTTAAATCCGCTTGTTCAGGAATTGGCAAACGAAATTCTCGGGGACGATCCGCGGGTTCATTTGATTGAACCGCTGGATGTATTGGATTTCCATAACTTCGCTTCAAGAGCCTATCTGATTTTGACTGATTCTGGAGGAATCCAGGAAGAGGCACCGTCACTGGGTGTACCTGTCCTAGTTTTAAGGGATACGACCGAACGTCCTGAGGGGATTGCTGCTGGAACCTTAAGATTGGCGGGTACTGATGAAAAAAACATATATAACTTGGCACATGAATTGCTCACGGATCAAGAGATGCACGAAAAAATGTCCAAAGCCTCCAATCCTTATGGGGATGGAAATGCTTCGGTCCGCATCGCTGAAGCCATCCGTTACTATTTTAAGCAAGCAGACATGCCGCCAGCTAGATTTGACTCATAAAAAAGGAAAAGCCATGCGCTTTTCCTTTTTTTATTTGCATACTCCAAGGTTGTTGAGAAAAGATAACTGCTAAGGGGATGATTATGTTGGGAAAGAAAACGTTTATAGTGTTTGTTTTCCTTTTTATATTTATTTATCAAAATGAAAAGGGATTGGCATCCGTCATTCTGCCGCCTTTACCAAAACTATCTGAATCTAGGGAAGTAACGGTTGTTGTCACGATGGATAAGGTATTTCAACGAAAAAAAATCGAAAAACTGCTTGAAAAATATCCGTCCCTTCAATTAAGGAATGTTTATTCAGTTGCCCTGAATGGATTTTCCGTTCAGGGGAAAATGAATGAGATAGAACAACTTAAAAAGGAGGATGAAATTCAGGCTGTAACGGAAGTATCCGTTTATCAAGCGGTGTTGGATAAAAGTGTCCCATACATAGGAGGGGGAAGGGCAAGGGGGATCTTTGATAAGGAGAATCACCGGATTACCGGGAAAGGGGTAAAAGTAGGAATCATAGATACTGGCATCGATTATACACATCCAGATTTGCAACGTGCTTATAAAGGCGGGAAGGATCTGGTAGATGGTGATGAAAATCCGATGGAAACCAAAAATCAAGGCGACCTGGATACATTACATGGGACTCATGTGGCAGGCATCATTGCAGCCAATGGAAAAATGAAAGGCGTCGCACCAGAAGCGGAGATATATGCATATCGAGCTTTGGGACCAGGTGGTGCAGGAGATACAGACCAAGTATTGATGGCTATTGAGTCAGCCATGAAGGATAAGGTGGATGTATTGAACCTCTCTCTTGGCAATAACGTCAATGGTCCTGATTTACCTATTTCCCTTGCATTGAATAAGGCTGTGGAAAGCGGCATCGTTGCCGTGACATCCAACGGGAATTCCGGTCCGGCTGTATGGACCGTAGGCTCACCTGGAACAGCGGAAAAAGCGATTTCCGTTGGGGCATCGACTCCTCCCTTAAGGGTTCCGTATATGATTTACGGGCTTGGGTCGAAAAAGCATCAATCGCATTTAACCGTGTTTCAAGGCTCTAAAAAATGGAACCTGACGTTTTCCGAGGATGTCATATTTGGGGGTCTGGGCAATGAAGAGGACTTGAAACATGTTCGGGATAAGATTGTGTTGATGGAACGTGGCACACTTACCTTCCAGCAGAAAGTATCCAATGCAGAAAAGGCAGGTGCAAAGGGGGTAATTGTTTATAATAATACGAGCGGGACCTTTACTGGAAGCTTGGAAAAAGAAATGAGCATCCCGGCTGCTTCTATTAATAGAAGAGATGGATTGCAGCTAAAGCAAATCATGGAGCAAGGGCAGAGCAAAACCGTTCAATTTGTTTATAAGAACGAGCAGGATAAGCTCGCAGATTTTAGCTCCAGGGGCCCGGTAACCGTATCATGGGGAATAAAGCCTGACGTATTGGCACCGGGAGTGGAAATTGAAAGTACCATCCCTAAAGGATATATGTCCTTGGATGGAACAAGTATGTCCGCGCCGCATGTTGCAGGAGCATGCGCCTTAATCCTGCAAAAACACCCCGAATGGAATCCTGAGCAAGTGAAGTCTGCATTGATGAGCACTTCCAAACCATTGAGGAAATCTACGAATCAATTGTATCACACATACGAACAGGGGGCTGGACGCATCCAGGTCGACGAAGCATTAAAAGCGGACACGCTCTTGAGTCCAAGCTCATTGTCCTTTGGGATGTATACGAAAAAAGAAGGAATTGAAGAACATCATGAAACGATAGTCATAGAAAATACCGGAACGGAAAAGAGGAAGTACTCCTTCATGGTTCCATTGAAAGAGACGGGACTTACTTGGGAATTGCCAAAATCCCTTACTTTGAATCCGAAGGAGAAAAAACGGATAAAAGTGGGGCTTCAGGTCAACCCAGCAAAGCTTAAAAAAGGAGTCTTTGATGGATACCTCATAATAATGGAAGGAACCAAAAGAATATCCCTTCCTTATTTATATGTAAAAGAAGAGCCTGATTATCCAAGGATAATGGGATTCGATTTTGGCCAAGGGGACCAGAAAGGCACATATCGATACGAAATGTACCTTCCGCGCGGGGCTGAAGAATTCGGTATTGCCCTTTATGAGGAAGATAGCTTGAAATTCGCTGGATATTTGGATTGGTCCAAATCGGCACCTTCCGGTTTGATTAAAAAAGATGTATTGAAAAAGAACTTGCCGCCTAAAGGTGTGTATAAAGCGATCATTTTTGCGAGAAAGGGTGGAAGGGAAGATCGGATAGAAAAGACGTTACTTATTGAGTGAATAGAGGTTAATAAGTAAAATAAAATGGATGTCAATAGTATAAAAAAGATAATTTGTGAACAATTCGTTAATAATTACAAACCTGTGACAAATTTCACTAACCACTCATTGACAATGATTCTAGCCTATTGTATGCTAACTAAGGATGTAAAATGAGAGGGGTTTCATACGTTAATAATGTGTCAAATAGAAGATGGTTTTTGACCTTCTATTTGGACTTGTTACGGGCAAATTCCCTAGCTAAACACAGATACTACAATATTTCTAGGGAGATTACATGACAAAATGCTAGAATTGGAAAAAATGTTCAATAGGCAGCTAAAATACATGTTGTATTTAATGGGTATTTATATACTCGGGGTGGGCTTCACTTCACATGATTCTGTCTTCCAAGGATTATTGCTTGGAACTGCCTTCAGCCTATTTATATTCTGGTCAATGGTCAAAAAGAACAAAAAGTTCGCCCAAGAGGTTGCCGAAGGTAAGAAAACGCGCTCCCTTGGTAGTTTAACTAGAATGTCTGTAGCGGGTTTAGCTGCAATTATTGCATTGAGATATCCTGACGAGTTTCAAGTGGTCTGCGTGGTATTGGGATTAATGACAGTTTACTTTGTCATTATGATAGATTATTTTATGCAAAACATACGTAGGTAGTAAAGAAGAGAGGTGAATACTGTTGAATCATGAAGCTCCTATACGGGAATTTATGAATACTGGAATACATTTCAACTTGGCTAATGTTCTTATGATGACTATCGCAAGTCTCATTGTCTTCATTATTGCTGTAGCAGCAACTCGAAAACTTGCGATGAAGCCGACAGGAATCCAAAACTTTATCGAATGGGTTATGGATTTTGTGAAAAACATCATCAACAGCAATATGGATTGGCGTACGGGTGGTCAGTTCCTTATGTTGGGAATGACATTAATTTTGTACGTATTTGTTTCAAACATGTTAGGGTTGCCGTTCTCAATTGTAATAGGACATGAACTTTGGTGGAAATCACCTACATCTGATCCAGCAATAACTTTAACCTTGGCAGTTATGGTAATGGGTTTAACTCATTATTATGGTATCAAGATGAGAGGCATGAAAAATTATGCCAAAACTTATGTCCAACCAATGGGTTTCTTGTTTCCGTTAAAGATTATTGAGGAGTTCGCTAATACGTTAACTCTAGGATTACGGCTTTACGGGAATATTTATGCGGGTGAGTTACTACTAACTTTACTTGCTGGACTAGGAACAAGTGGTGCTGTGGGTGCTGCCACTGCTGCATTACCAATGTTAGCTTGGGAAGGATTTAGTATCTTTGTCGGCTCCATTCAAGCTTTTATCTTTACTATGTTAACGATGGTTTATCTTTCCCATAAAGTGAGTGACGACCATTAATTATAAATATTGTTCATTCTGAACATTATATTGATGAAAAAATAAAACAACATTTCAAGGAGGAAATTTATCATGACAGGTTCTTTAGGTCTTATAGCTGCTGCTATCGCAGTTGGATTAGGTGCACTAGGTGCGGGTATTGGTAATGGTCTTATCGTAGGGCGTACAATCGAAGGGATGGCTCGTCAGCCAGAAGCTCGTGGTATGCTTCAAACTACAATGTTCGTTGGTATTGCGTTAGTTGAGGCACTTCCAATCATCGCTGTAGTTATCGCGTTTATTGTAATGGGTAAATAAGATAACTTGAAAAAGTTCAATAATGGCGAAGATGATCCAAGGAGAACCTTCGCCATTGCTCTGTGTTAAAGTGAATATTTATGACAGTGATACTGTCAATCGAAAATACAGAACTTCAATAGTGAATCTCATGAAGGGAGTGAACCGAGCGTGTTAACAAGCAATTATGTTCTTGGTCAAGCAGTCCACTTTAACGGTGGGGATATTATATACCAGCTTGTAATCTTTATTATTTTGTTAGCGTTGCTTAAGAAGTTTGCATGGGGTCCGCTAATGGGCATCATGAAAGAACGTGAAGAGCATGTTGCGAATGAAATTGAAGCAGCTGAAGTTAGTAGAAAAGAAGCACTGAAATATTTAGAAGAACAGCGTGAAATCGTAAAACAATCTCGCACTGAAGCGGGACAACTTATAGAGAATGCCAAGCAGCAAGGCGAAGCACAACGCGAAGATATCATTAAACAAGCGCGTGCAGAGGCTGAGCGTGTTAAAGAATCAGCAAAACGTGAAATCGTTCAAGAGAGAGAAAAAGCAGTTGCCGCCTTACGCGAGCAAGTAGCTTCATTATCTGTTATGATCGCCTCTAAGGTGATTGAGAAAGAACTTTCATCAGCTGATCAAGAAAAACTAATCAATGAATATATTCAAGAGGCAGGAGAAGGTAAATGAGCGATATAACTGTAGCAGGACGTTATGCTGTAGCTCTTTTCCAAATTGCGAAAGAGCAAAATCTCATTAACCAACTTGAAGAAGAGCTTCGCATAGTGAATGAAGTTTTCACAAATGATAAAGAGCTATTGAACTTCTTGGCTCATCCTAAAATGACTAGCGATGCAAAAAATACATTGCTTGCAAATGCATTTGCAAGTCTTTCGTCTTCCGTTCAAAATACTGTAATGTTAATGGTGGAGCGTCATCGTACAGGTGAAGTGACTGCTATGGCACAAGAGTTCATTGAACTTGCGAATGAAGAAAATTCAGTAGCGGATGCGACTGTTTATACAGTTAATCCTTTAACTGAAGCTGAAGCGGAAGCTGTGTCTTCAGCTTTTGCTGCAAAAATCGGCAAACGTAATTTGCGTATCACTAATGTTACGGATAGCAATATTCTTGGCGGCATCAAACTTCAAATCGGTAACCGTATTTATGACGGGACGATAAGCGGGAAGCTTGATCGCCTTAGCAAACAACTATTAGGTTAATATTCACAGATAGGGGTGAAATTCATGAGCATCAAAGCTGAAGAAATCAGTGCGCTGATTAAAAAGCAGATTGAAAACTATCAGTCGGAAATTAAAGTAAGCGATGTAGGTACAGTAATCACTGTTGGTGATGGTATCGCTCGCGTTCATGGTTTAGATAATGCAATGGCTGGGGAGCTCTTAGAATTTTCTAATGGTTCAATGGGATTGGCACAAAACCTTGAGCAAAATAACGTAGGTGTTGTTATTCTTGGACCATTCAGAGACATTCAAGAAGGCAGTGAAGTACGCCGTACTGGCCGTATCATGGAAGTGCCAGTTGGAGAAGAATTAATCGGACGTGTCGTGAATCCGCTAGGACAACCATTAGATGGTCTTGGTCCAATCGCTACAACAAAAACTCGTCCAATCGAAAGCCCTGCAACAGGTGTTATGGACCGTAAATCTGTTCATGAACCATTACAAACAGGGATTAAAGCAATCGATGCTCTAGTGCCAATCGGACGCGGACAACGTGAGTTAATCATTGGTGACCGCCAAACTGGTAAAACATCAGTTGCGATCGATACAATCCTTAACCAAGCTGACCAAGACATGATCTGTATTTATGTTGCTATTGGTCAAAAAGAATCAACAGTTCGTGGAACAGTTGAGACACTACGTAAAAATGGTGCACTAGATTACACAATTGTTGTATCTGCATCAGCTTCTCAACCAGCACCACTTTTATATCTAGCTCCATATGCTGGTGTGACTATGGGTGAAGAGTTCATGTTCGCTGGCAAGCACGTTTTAGTGGTATATGATGATCTTTCTAAACAAGCATCAGCATACCGTGAACTTTCCTTGCTTCTTCGCCGTCCTCCAGGTCGTGAAGCATTCCCTGGGGATGTATTCTACTTGCACTCCCGCTTACTTGAGCGTGCAGCTAAATTGAATGACACTTTAGGTGCCGGTTCAATTACTGCGCTTCCATTTGTTGAAACACAAGCAGGAGATATCTCTGCTTACATTCCAACAAACGTTATTTCCATCACAGACGGACAAATCTTCTTACAATCCGATTTGTTCTTCTCAGGTGTACGTCCTGCGATTAACGCTGGTCTTTCCGTATCCCGTGTTGGTGGATCTGCACAAATTAAAGCGATGAAAAAAGTTGCGGGTACATTACGTCTGGACTTAGCTTCTTATCGTGAATTGGAAGCATTCTCTCAATTCGGTTCTGATCTTGATGCTGCTACTCAAGCAAAACTTAACCGTGGTGCTCGTACAGTTGAAGTTCTTAAACAAGATCTAAATAAACCAATTAAAGTTGAAAAACAAGTCATGATTTTCTATGCATTGACTAAAGGTCATCTAGATGATATTCCAGTATCGGATATCCTTCGTTTTGAAGAAGAATACTATGTGTTCCTAGATCGTTCTCATCCGGAATTATTAGATCACATTCGCACAACTAAAGGTCTTCCTGAAGACGCTGCTATCGTTGCTGCAATTAACGAGTTCAAAAAGAACTTCGTTATTTCTGAATAATAAGGTCTAACTAATTTATAAAGGGTGGTGAGAATGAATGGCCTCTTTACGCGATATTAAGTCTCGGATTACTTCAACGAAAAAGACGAGTCAAATTACAAAAGCGATGCAGATGGTATCTGCTTCTAAAATGAACCGTGCTGAAGCTAATGCTAAGGCATATGTTCCATATATGGAAAAAATTCAAGAAGTAGTATCAAGTATTGCGAACGGAAGTACGGGTGCATCTCATCCAATGCTTGTCTCACGTCCAGTGAAGAAAACCGGTTACCTGGTAATCACATCGGACCGCGGATTGGCAGGAGCATACAACAGTAGCATCCTTCGCCACGTTCATAAAACTATTCTTGAACGCCATAAATCCAATGATGAGTTCGTCATTATCGCAATCGGAAGGGTTGGCCGTGATTTCTTTGTCAGCCGTAATATGCACGTAGAGCTTGAAGTAACTGGGGTTCCTGATCAGCCATCTTTCGCTGACATTAGCTCCCTTGCTAAATCAACAGTGAATTTATATCTAAATGAACTGTGTGATGAGCTTTATATGTACTATAACCATTATGTCAGCCCAATCCAACAGGATGTAACGGAAACGCAAGTCCTTCCTTTAGCTGACTTTAATACTTCCAATGCAGCATTGACTTCTTATGAATTCGAACCGAATGCAGAAGAAATTCTTGAGGTATTACTACCTCAGTACGCAGAAAGTTTAATTTATGGTGCTTTATTAGATGGTAAAGCAAGTGAGCACTCTGCACGTATGACTGCAATGAAAAATGCAACCGATAATGCGAAAGAATTGATCGACTCGCTTTCATTGCAATATAACCGTGCACGTCAGGCCGCAATTACTCAAGAAATCACGGAAATTGTCGGCGGTGCAGCAGCTTTAGAATAAAATCATAAAAGGGGACGGTCGGCCCGGACGAAGCTTGGCCGTTCCATAATCTCGATAGTCGTTATAAGCAACGTTAGGAGGGAAAACGATGAATATAGGACGCGTTACTCAAGTTATGGGTCCGGTTGTTGACGTGAAATTCGAAGACGGACAACTTCCTAAGATCTATAACGCGTTAAGAATCGAAAATACAGCGTCTGGTACAGGACTAACTCTTGAAGTAGCCCTTCAACTAGGTGATAATACAGTTCGTACTGTAGCAATGTCTTCCACTGATGGTTTAACTCGTGGTGCAGAGACTGTTGATACAGGAGCTCCAATTTCCGTTCCTGTAGGTGAAGTGACTCTAGGCCGCGTTTTCAACGTATTAGGTGAAAACATTGACCTATTTGAACCACTTACAGCAGAGGTGCGTCGTGATCCAATTCACAGACAAGCACCAACTTTTGAGGACTTATCAACAACAGTTGAAATTCTTGAAACTGGTATTAAAGTAGTAGATTTACTTGCTCCTTACATCAAAGGTGGTAAAATCGGTCTCTTTGGTGGTGCTGGTGTAGGTAAAACTGTACTTATCCAAGAACTTATTAATAACATCGCACAAGAGCACGGCGGTATCTCAGTATTCGCTGGTGTAGGTGAGCGTACTCGTGAAGGAAATGACCTTTTCTACGAGATGACTGATTCTGGTGTTATTAAGAAAACAGCGATGGTATTCGGACAAATGAACGAGCCACCAGGTGCACGTATGCGTGTAGCTCTAAGTGGTTTGACAATGGCTGAATATTTCCGTGACGAACAAGGACAAGACGTTCTTTTCTTCATCGATAACATCTTCCGTTTCACTCAAGCAGGTTCAGAGGTTTCTGCCCTTCTAGGCCGTATGCCTTCAGCGGTAGGTTACCAACCAACGCTTGCTACAGAAATGGGTCAATTACAAGAACGTATCACTTCAACTAATAAAGGTTCTGTTACATCTATTCAAGCGATCTATGTACCTGCCGATGACTATACGGATCCGGCTCCAGCTACAACTTTCGCTCACTTGGATGCAACAACTAACCTTGAGCGTAAGCTTTCTGAAATGGGTATCTATCCTGCAGTTGATCCATTGGCATCTTCTTCTCGTGCTCTTAGCCCAGAAGTCGTTGGAGCTGAGCACTATGAAGTGGCCCGTCAAGTTCAATCAACTTTACAGAAATATAAAGAACTTCAAGATATTATTGCGATCTTGGGTATGGACGAGTTAAGCGAAGACGAAAAAGTAATCGTTGCCCGTGCTCGTAGAATTCAAAACTTCTTGTCACAAAATTTCCACGTGGCTGAACAATTTACTGGTCAAAAGGGATCTTATGTACCAGTTAAAGAAACAGTCCAAGGATTCAAAGATATCCTAGCTGGAAAATATGACGAACTTCCTGAAGATGCTTTCCGTCTAGTTGGCCGCATCGAAGAAGTTGTTGCTAAAGCAAAAGAAATGGCTTAATTAAAGGGACCTAGGAGGGAATGAAATGAAGACCATTAAAGTCAATGTTGTTACTCCCGATGGCCCAGTATATGATGCAGAAGTTGAAATGGTAAGCACTAAAGCTAAAAGCGGTGAGCTGGGAATCATGGCTGGACACGTTCCAACTGTAGCCCCGCTTACCATTGGTGCTGTCCGTCTTAAGAATGGAAGCAACACAGACTATGTAGCTGTAAATGGTGGCTTCTTGGAAGTTCGCCCTGATGTGGTAACCATTTTGGCTCAATCTGCTGAAAGAGCTGAAACTATCGATCTTGCACGTGCTCAAGCAGCAAAAGCCCGTGCTGAACAAAGATTGCAGAACAATGATGGATCAAATGATGCCAAAAGAGCTGATTTAGCGCTTAAACGTGCCATCAACCGAATCCAAATTGCAGAAATGCGATAACTTTAATTTATAAAACACCTGATCAAACCATTCGTGGTAAGATCAGGTGTTTTTTTATTCAAAGGTTTTTGAGGATTATTGGCATTGAATATAAGAATTAGGAAAAAAAGGTCGAATTATAGAGTAAAGTATTTTCCATTTTAAACCTTAACTCGTCGACATGATTTTATCCTAATGTTATAATGTATACGCTTACATTTATTACTTCATACCCCCTCCTTTCACTTTGCTTCTAAAAGAGTGTTACTCTGCATAATATTTAAAACGCTATCCAAAAAGAAGACAAGCAAATTTGAACCGTACCCATTTAACATGATTTATCCATAAAGGGAGATGAACATGGGACAGCTGCATATTTACCAAAATAATTATTTAATTGTATTCGTTTTCCTTTGTCTCGGGATTTTATTACCTGTGATCGCTTTATTTCTTGGTAGACTGCTAAGGCCTTATAAGCCGACAGATATGAAATATACGACGTATGAAAGTGGGATCGAGCCTTTTCAGGATTCAAGGGTTCAATTCAATGTCAGGTATTATCTATTCGGATTGATGTTCGTCATATTTGATGTAGAAACGGTTTTTCTTTACCCATGGGCGGTTGCCTATGATGAACTCGGACTGTTTGCATTGATTGAAATGCTGTTTTTTGTCCTGATCCTAATGCTTGGGCTAATTTACGCTTGGAAAAAGAAGGTGTTAAAGTGGAATTGAAGCTGGATGAACTTACCCCAAAAGAAATGGAAGAAATACGCCATAGCATTTTTTTATCCACACTTGAGCAAATAAAAGGCTGGGCTAGAAGTAACTCACTCTGGCCAATGACTTTCGGTTTGGCATGTTGTGCAATTGAAATGATGGGTGTCGGTTCCTCCCATTATGATTTGGACCGATTTGGTTCATTTTTTCGGACATCACCCAGACAATCGGATGTCATGATTGTTTCAGGAACGGTAACGAAAAAAATGGCGCCAATAATAAGTAGATTATACGAACAAATGCCAGAACCGAAATGGGTTATTGCAATGGGATCTTGTGCAACTGCTGGTGGGCCTTATGTTCACTCTTACTCAGTGGTCAAGGGGGTAGATCAAATTGTACCTGTCGATGTATATATACCGGGTTGTCCCCCAAACCCAGCTGCACTTATTTATGGGATCAATAAATTAAAAGAAAAAATCCGTTACGAGGCGAAAACCGGAAAGCGGGTGATATAGATGAGTGAAAAGGAGGACTTGGCGAAGCAAAAGGCGGCGGCCGCGGCCAAGGCAAAGGCTGAAGCTATGGCCCGAAAAAAGGCGAAAGAAGAAGCAGCGGAAAAGCCGGAAGGCGAAACAGATATAGCGAAGCAAAAAGCGGCGGCTGCGGCCAAGGCGAAGGCAGCGGCAATGGCCCGAAAAAAGGCGAAAGAAGAAGCGGCGGAAAAGCCGGAAGGCGAAATGGATATAGCGAAGCAAAAAGCGGCGGCCGCGGCCAAGGCGAAGGCAGCGGCAATGGCCCGAAAAAAGGCGAAAGAAGAAGCAGCGGAAAAGCCGGAAGGTGAAATGGATATAGCGAAGCAAAAAGCGGCGGCTGCGGCCAAGGCGAAAGCAGCGGCAATGGCCCGAAAAAAGGCGAAAGAAGAAGCGGAGGAAAAGCCGGAAGGCGAAACGGATAAAGCGAAGCAAAAGGCGGCAGCCGCGGCTAAGGCGAAGGCAGCGGCAATGGCCCGAAAAAAGGCGAAAGAAGAGGCGGAGGAAAAGCCGGAAGGCGAAATGGATAAAGCGAAGCAAAAGGCGGCAGCCGCGGCCAAGGCGAAGGCAGCGGCCTCTGCCAAAGCAAAAGCGGCGGCGGCGGCGAAGAACAGGACTGCTGTAAAGGAAAGCGAGGAAATTAACACCCCTAGCGAACTTTCCCCAAATCAGTCGAAACTCGATCAAATTGTTTCTGCTATTGAGAGCCATGTAGGACAAGGGGCATTGTTAGAGCACTATATTAATAGATTATCAAAAGATGTACCCACTTTAGTGGCCAGTCCGGATACATATTTCTCAATAGCAAAATTTCTGCGCTACGATGAACAGCTTAACTTTTCGTATTTATCTGAACTTCATGGTACGGACTTTGAAACCCATATGGAAATCTATGTACATTTACATTCATTCAAAATGAACCAATCAGTTGCCTTGAAGGTGAAACTTGATAGGGACTCCCCTGTTATTCCATCATTGGTCCCATTATGGACAGGAGCAAATTGGCCAGAATGTGAGGCGTATGATTTATTAGGTATTAACTTTAATGAACACCCTGATTTAAAGCGGATTTTGCTTGGTGAAGAATGGAAGGGGTACCCCCTTAGAAAAGATTACCAGCCTTATGATGTGGAGGTGTAAGCCCAATGTTAAGGACGGAAGAAATGCTTCTCAATGTCGGGCCGCAGCATCCGAGTACACATGGTGTTTTTCGACTTGTCATCAAGATTGACGGTGAAATTATAAAAGAGGCAACACCTGTCATTGGGTATTTGCATCGCGGTACGGAAAAACTAGCGGAAAATCTGCAATATACACAAATAATCCCATATACCGATCGGCTCGATTATCTAGCGGCAATGACAAATAATTATGTGCTTTGCCATGCTGTTGAGACAATGATGGGGGTGGAAATCCCCGAAAGGGCAGAATATTTGCGGGTTATCGCAATGGAGTTGGGCAGAGTGGCAAGCCACCTTGTCTGGTGGGGTACATACTTGCTGGATATAGGTGCGACGAGCCCTTTCCTTTACGCATTTAGAGAACGTGAAATGATCGTTAATTTATTGACTGAATTGTCAGGGGCACGCCTTACATTCAATTATATGCGTGTCGGAGGTGTGAAATGGGATGCTCCTGAAGACTGGATTGCGAAGGTTGCCGAGTTTGTCCCTTATATGAGGGAGCAGCTTGCCGGTTACCATGAGCTTGTGACAGGGAATGAAATCTTTGTTAATCGGGTTAAAGGGGTGGGCATCTATACGAAGGAGGAAGCCCTGCAGTATTCGCTTAGCGGTGCCAACTTAAGGTGTACAGGTGTGAAATGGGATTTACGAAAAAATGAGCCATATTCCATTTACGACAGGTTCACATTCGATGTTCCTACAAGGGAAGAGGGTGATGCGTTTTCACGCTATCACTGTAGAATGGAGGAAATCGAACAATCACTGAAAATCATCGAGCAGGCGGTTGAGCAATTTCCAGAAGGGCCGATCCTTGCTAAGGTCCCTAAAATAATAAAGGTTCCTAAGGGTGAAGCATTTGTCCGAATTGAATCGCCAAGAGGGGAAATAGGCTGTTATATCGCGAGTGAAGGGAAAAAGGAGCCATACCGTTTGAAATTTCGCAGACCTTCATTTTATAATCTGCAAATTCTACCGAAATTATTGGAAGGTGAAAATATGGCGAACTTGATAACGATATTAGGTGCAATCGATATCGTTTTAGGGGAGGTTGATGGATAAATGATCAAGGATCTTCTCCACTCCGCTCCAAGCCTGCTGAATTTTGGCATTTTTTTTGGTCTGGCAGTCCTGCTCCTGTTCGTCGTATTAGGGTTTGTAACCTATGGAATCCTTTCAGAGCGAAAAATCATGGGATTCATGCAAATGCGTGTCGGCCCAAACCAAATTGGGGGGAAATGGGGTCTCTTGCAGACGGTTGCTGACGTTTTGAAACTCCTGATCAAGGAAGATACGATACCAAAAGAAGCTGATAAGCCGTTATATATTTTAGCTCCGGTAATTGCTTTTGCTCCTGCTTTCATGGTCCTTGCCACCTTGCCGTTCACCAATGCCTTTCAATTTGCGGATATAGGTGTCGGACTGCTTTATTATATTGCGGTTTCCGGTATATCGACCATCGGCATAGTCACTGCGGGTTGGGCATCCAATAATAAATATTCTTTGATTGGCGGAATGAGGGCAGCCGCGCAAATGATATCTTATGAGATCCCCTTGGTGATGTCGCTAGTGGGAATCGTCCTCCTAACAGGCAGTTTAAACTTGAATGATATAGTTGCAGCCCAGGAAAAGGTTTGGTTCATTTTTCTTCAGCCGATTGCGTTTATCGTGTTTTTTATTGCAGCGGTTGCCGAGTTGAACAGGGTTCCTTTTGACCTTCCGGAAGCGGAATCCGAACTTGTTGCAGGCTATCATGTTGAATACTCTGGATTTCGATGGGCCTTCTTCATGTTATCCGAATATGTGTATATGTTTGCAATGGCAACTCTAACCACTGTATTATTTTTAGGGGGATGGAATTCTATTCCGTTTTTGGGTTTTATTCCGGATGCCATCTGGTTCGGTCTGAAGTTCAGTGCCGTATTCTATGTATTGGTCTGGATTCGTGTAACCTTTCCTCGTATAAGGGCCGACCAATTGATGGAATTCGGATGGAAGGTGCTGCTTCCGGTTGCATTAGCAAATATATTTTTGACGGCACTAATAAAAGAATTGATTAACCTTTTTTAGAAACATAAGCTGGTCGGAAAGCGAGGGATTAATATGCTTGGTTTAGCAAAAGGTTTAACCTATACATTAAAGAACTTGACGAGGAAAAAAGTGACCTATGACTACCCGAATGAGCCGCTTCCGCTCCCTGACCGATTCCGTGGAATCCAAAAATTCTATCCTGAAAAGTGTATTGTATGCAATCAATGCGTGACGATTTGTCCAACTGATTGTATTCAATTAACCGGTAAGAAACATCCGGACCCATCGAAAAAAGGGAAAATCATCGATACGTATGACATCAATTTCGAGATTTGCATCTTATGTGATTTATGTACGGAGGTCTGCCCTACAGAAGCGATCGTGATGACGAACCAATTCGAGCTGGCCGAGTATAGCCGTGATCATCTATTTAAAAATCTGGAATGGCTGGATGAAAATGATGAAAATATCCGGAAGGTGAATAAAGTATGAGTTTGTCGGGTGAATTAATTGCCTTTATTGGTTTGGCACTCGTCGCGATATTAGGCGGGGTGCTGCTGATTACGTTAACAAAAGTGGTGCACATGGTAATTGCACTTGTTTTTACTTTCTTGGGCATTGCAGGCATCTATATGTTGCTTTCCGCCGAGTTTGTCGCCATTGTCCAAATCCTTATTTATTCAGGGGCAATCACGATTGTGATGCTATTCGGGATTATGCTGACAAAGCACCAGGAAAATGATGCACCCGCTAAAGGGGGCTGGGGGAAGTTCTCCGTGTTCGCAGCGGTTGCTGGATTCGCCGTGGCGGTTTATCTGGGGATTTATAATCTGGATATACCTGTACAGCCAACGGCCTTGCATGAGGAAAATACAAAGCAAATAGGAATCGAACTTTTTTCAAAATATGTGATTCCATTTGAAGTGATGTCGGTACTCCTGCTTGTTGCTTTAGTCGGTGCCATCGTATTGGCTAAAAAAGATGATGAGGAGGGAGATCGATCATGACGGGAGTTCCCTTGTCGGCTTACCTTGTATTGGCACTCGTTTTATTTTGTATAGGGCTGTATGGGGCCTTGACGAAAAGAAATGCGGTCATTGTTTTGATTTCAATCGAGCTGATGCTGAACGCCGCGAATATCAATTTAGTTGCCTTCAGTAAATTCGGGGTAACGCCATCCATTACGGGTCAAGTTTTTTCCTTATTCACGATTACGATTGCTGCGGCCGAGGCTGCTGTAGGGCTGGCTATACTGATGTCCCTTTATCGCAATCGGAAGACGGTCAATGTCGATGAAATGGAAATAATGAAGAATTGAAGGTTTATATAAATGAAGAAGGGGATTTGATACGATGATGGAGCACGCATGGCTCATACCGATCTTTCCACTCGTCACGTTTCTGGTTCTGCTTCTATCAGGCGGGCGGTTGCGGGAACGAGGGGCTATTATAGGAATAATATGTACATTGGCTTCGTTTGTTTTATCGTTGCTTGTCCTGTTAGAACGATTTAAAGAACCTACGTATAATATATCGATAGACTGGCTTTCCTTCGGAGGGACGCAACTTACAGCCGGATTCGAAATCAATCAGCTTAATGCCTTGATGCTTGTGATCGTTTCCCTTGTCAGCCTGCTTGTCCAGATATATTCGAAGGGGTATATGAAGGGTGAAGTGCGATTCTCCATTTTTTATGCTTATCTGGGCTTCTTCACCTTTGCCATGCTTGGTCTAGTCATGGCACCTAATTTATTACAGCTTTATATCTTCTGGGAATTGGTCGGGGTGGGTTCTTTCCTGCTCATCGGATTTTACTTTTATAAACTGGAAGCTAAGGCTGCAGCGAAGAAGGCATTCATCATGACCAGGATTGGGGATGTAGGGCTCTTAATCGGCATCATTCTTCTATTCTGGGAAACAGGCAGCTTTGAATATGGAGAGATCTTTCAAGCTGTTCAAGCGGGCATGATATCAAGTGGAAAACTGACATTAATCGCTATTTTGATTTTTATCGGTGCGGTTGGGAAGTCTGGACAATTTCCACTTCACACATGGCTTCCGGATGCAATGGAAGGCCCGACTCCGGTTTCCGCATTGATACACGCAGCAACGATGGTTGCTGCAGGGGTTTACCTGGTAGCGGCCATGTTTCCGTTATTCATGGCTAGTTCTGCTGCGATGCAGGTCGTCGCAATAACAGGTGGAATTACAGCCATATTTGCCGCAAGCATTGCCATAGTGCAAAAGGATGTTAAGCGTGTATTGGCCTACTCGACGATCTCCCAGCTTGGTTTTATGATGCTTGCTTTGGGTACTTCGGGATATGTGGCCGGGGTGTTTCATTTAATGACCCATGCCTTTTTTAAAGCATTGCTGTTTTTGGCTGCAGGCAGTGTTATTCACGCTATACATACACAGGATATGGAAAAGATGGGCGGCTTATGGGGTAAGTTGAATTGGACTGGGCCGCTGTTCTTGACTGGCACTTTGGCGATATCCGGGTTTCCATTGCTCTCGGGTTTTTTCAGTAAAGATGAAATTCTGATGGCAGCCTGGGAGAATGGTAGTTATATATTGTTTGGTCTAGCGGTGGTTACCTCCTTTTTAACAGCGTTTTATATGTTCCGGCTGTTTTTCATGATATTTGCAGGCGATTCGCGCAGTCAAGTCAAACAGGTCAAGGAGTCACCTTCCATCATGTTAATTCCGATGCTCGCATTGGCCTTTCTTGCTATAATCGGTGGGTATATCCAAACACCATGGTTTGGAACCTTCCTTGGGGAGTGGCTTGTGGAGGGAAATGAATCTCTTCTAGGCGCCAGCCATAGTGAGGGGCCTGTTTGGGTCATGTTGATGGCCGTGATTGTATCGTTGGCCGGGATATGCCTTGCTTATATGATATATGCTAAAAAGAAATTACCTCGGGAGTGGCTTGTCAAAGAAAACTCCGGGGTCTATAGGGTTTTGGAAAATAAGTATTATATTGATGAGATTTACCATTTTACTGCAGGTTATGCAATCAAAGGCTTTAGTTTATTCCTATCTTATATTGAAAGGTTCATTGTCGGTGGCCTGGTTTCCACTGTAACAAGTTCAATAGAAGGGTTGGGGAAAATTGGGTCTAAACTGCAAACGGGACAGGTACAGCAATACGGCATGATAGCCTTTCTGGGTCTTGCGGTACTGTTGGTGATTTTTGCAGTGACTGGGGGGTATCTAAGATGAATGTCTATTTGCTCTCGCTATTAGTGTTTTCACCGCTGCTGGGCATAGTGATGGTTGCCCTCATGCCGAAAAATGAGGAAAGAACGATTAAACAATTTGGCTTTTTCGGAACACTGCCCCCCCTTTTCCTATCGTTCTTTCTATGCAGCCAATATTATTCGGGTGTGGCCCTATCCGAATTTGACATTAAATTGAATTGGATCAGGTTTGGGAACTTGGAGGTGTATGATCCCAAACTCTTCACGGTTGACTTTGAGTTGGGGCTGGATGGCTTAAGCCTCATCTTCATATTACTGACAACAATCATTTCATCTTTGGCCGCAATCGCGTCCATTTATATAAAAAAAGATTGGAAAGGGTATTA
The DNA here is from genome assembly GCF_025175645.1 of Peribacillus aracenensis. Lineage (NCBI taxonomy): Bacteria > Bacillati > Bacillota > Bacilli > Caryophanales > Bacillaceae > Peribacillus > Peribacillus aracenensis. Next base: position 91,507 of record NZ_JANZMJ010000016.1, on the reverse strand, counting down.
TTTGTTATTTTTGATCCTGGAGATCGGAATGCTCGGTGTCTTCACGGCAGAAAATTTGATCCTTTTTTTCATCTTTTTTGAAATGACATTGATTCCTGCTTTCTTTTTAATTGGTAGATGGGGCTTTCTGGAGAGGGAAAAAGCTTCTTATAGTTTTCTGATTTATAATGGCATTGGTTCGGCCGTTTTATTGGTGGCCATTTTGATTTTGTTTGCCAGGACAGGTACGACTAACATTGCGGCATTGACACAGATGATGACAATGGGCGGTGTTTCGCTTTTTGCACCCATATCCGGTTCGATGAAATATGGTTTATGTCTCGCCTTTCTCGTTGCATTTGCGATAAAGCTGCCCGTCTTTCCCTTTCACAGCTGGATGGTGCGGGTCCATGCAGAAGCGCCTCCATCCATAGTCATGATACATGCGGGTGTCCTATTGAAAATAGGGGCATACGGAATCATCCGGTTCGGAATGGGGATATTTCCGGAACAATATAAAAGCTTGGCCTTTACCATTGTCCTGTTTGGGGTCCTCAGTTTTTTGTATGGTGCATTTCTAGCGTTGGTACAAACGGATTTCAAGCTCGTTTTAGCCTACTCGTCCATCTCACATATGGGTATCGTCATGATGGGGCTGGGAGCCTTGAATGAAGCGGGCATTCAGGGAGCCACTTTTCAAGTCATCTCACACGGGCTAATTGCCGCTTTGTTGTTTTTCCTGGTGGGAGTGTTGTATGAGCGGACGGGAACGACGATGCTTCCTAAGCTTGGGGGCTTGGCCAAGTCGATGCCGATTTTTTCAGGGTTCATGTTAGCCAGTGGGCTGGCTTCACTCGGTTTGCCTGGCATGTCCGGTTTCATCAGCGAATTCATGGTATTTCTTGGTTTATTCAAAAGTCAGCCGTTGCTTGCGGCAATAGGGGTGATCGGGCTGGTATTAACCGCTGTTTATGTACTGAGGGCGGTCATGCTGATGACTTTCGGAAAAAATGATAGCTTGATAGAAACAGAGAAACGGGACCTTAAGGGCTGGGAGTTTTTGCCCGCATTGGTTCTTCTCGGTTTGATAATAACTGTTGGGGTATACCCAAATTTGTTAGGCGGGCCTCTTCAAGGAACGATTGAAGCCATGATGCTAGCTCTAGGGGGGCGATGAAGGATGGATTGGAACACGATGCTTTCTTATGATTGGGGAGCGATGATGCCGGAATTCATCATCCTAGGAACGGCCATGTTTCTTTCGATATTGGATTTATTTTGGCCGAAGCACTTTAATCGGAGAAAACTGGCATGGCTCGCGTTAACCGGAATCATTTTGGCCTGTTTGTCACTGATTAGCCTGCTATCCTTTGAGACAGTCAGTATCTTATCCGATACGTTTCGTTTAGATTCATTTGCAAAAGCTTTTAAGTTGCTGCTTTTATTCGGAGCGGCCCTAATCATCCTTCTGGCTGAAGGATATGAACCGCAAGAGGGGCTTCGGGAGCACCGGGGGGAATTTTATTATCTGTTCCTGACCGCTTTGCTTGGAGCGATGGTCATGTCCTCAAGCGGCGATTTGATAACGCTGTTCGTTGGACTGGAACTTCTTTCACTTTCATCTTATATATTGGTCGGAATACGGAAGCATGATCGGAAGTCCAATGAAGCGTCCATGAAGTATGTGATAAACGGAGGCATTTCCACAGCGATCACTTTATTCGGAATGAGCTATTTATATGGAGTGACCGGTTCCGTCAATTTAGGTGAAATGAGCCGGACGATGGCTGCAATGACGGACGGCCAGCTGCAATACATTATGGGCCTCGCTTTCTTCATGGTATTTGTCGGTGTATCCTTCAAGATAGCTGCCGCCCCATTTCATATGTGGGCGCCGGATGTCTATGAGGGGGCACCGACACCGGTCACAGCCTTTTTGAGTGTAATTTCGAAAATGGCGGGTTTCGTCATCATCCTGCGCATTTTTCTCTCGTTGTACCTAACAGCTTCCGGTGATACGTTCGGAGCGCTCGACTTTTTGGAAAAAAATAATATCTATATAGCTTCATTGGCGGGACTGACGATCATCATTGGAAATGTGGTTGCGTTAAGGCAGCAAAATTTAAAACGATTGTTCGCCTATTCAAGCATCGCCCATGCGGGTTACCTGCTTGTAGCGGTGGCAACATTGGGCGGGGGATATTTCCTGCTGGATACAGTCTGGTTTTATCTAATGGCTTATATATTGATGAATATAGGTGTATTTGCAGTCATTCAGCTGCTCTCCAGTCAAAGTGGGTCAGAAGATATTAGCATTCTTGCAGGGTTGGGGAGGAAATCACCGTATCTTGCCATGGCATTCACCGTATTTATCCTGGCACTTGCTGGAATTCCCGGGACGACAGGTTTCATTGGCAAACTCAATATTTTTCTAGGAACATTCATAACGGAGCCTGGACATTTTGTCCTTGCTGGAATCATGATTGCTGGAACCATTGTTTCCTATGTGTATTATTTCGGATTATTGGTGCAGGTCTTTTTCCGACCCATTCATTCGGAGAAGGTCATTAACATCCGTCCGGGTCTTTATGCCGTGTTGATCATTTGCGTGATAGGTACCATTCTTTTCGGGGTGGCACCAAATATTGCCTTTGATTTTATTCATGATCAATTTGGTGAATTTACAGACTTTATTTCGAGTAAATGATATAATGCCTGTATCAGAGGCTTGTTCCATTGGATCAAGCCTCTATTTACAGTTTTAAAAAGATATTTTGCAATTCTTCCTTTTAAATTCCAAATATGCAGGGGTTTTGTGTTAGAATATAATTTGGGTGTCTTTTAGGAGGTATGTACATGTTTTCAGCAATGGGACAGCAGGCTTTAACAGGGATTATTGCACACTTGTTTTTCATCGCAGTTACCTGGTGGGCTTTACAGGCATTACATTTTGATAAAATGTTAAGATCCAATTCGGTCATCAAGGCCAGGGTTTTATATATTTTATTAACGGTTGCCATCGGTTCAGCTGTAAGTAATTTCTTCCTCGACTACCTGGGATTTGCAAACCAACTCCCGTATATGTTTAGTAATGACTGATAAGCTGTAAGAGTTTTCTTATAGCAAAATATGATTCTACTCTTGTATTCGCTTTTGCTTCCTGCCAGTTTAAGGGGAAGTTGTCACCAATTGTCGGAAAACTTGAAGTATGATCTCTCTCCTTGTGGAAAGAATGTGTAAAAGGGGAGGGATTTAACATGTTTAATTTAAACAAAAAAATGTTAACATACATAGTATTTCTCGGTTTGACGGTGATTTTAATTGGGAATAGTACGATTGTGGCAGAAAGTAAACCAGATATAGTTAAAATGGTGGGACTGTTACAAAAAGATGAAGATTTGGACATAGGGGATTGGTCTGTACTCACTAGAGAAATAAATAAAGAGATTACAACTAAACAAGAGTTTGAAAGCGAAGTTACAGCTTTAAAACGAAAATACCCTCAATTTCAATGGCACCGGAAAGATGATGCTTCCGGCTGGAAGGCTGAGGCGTTAACTTACAATGTCGATTCAGGTCTGACCGAGTCTATCAAAATAATGACAACGGAAGAGAAATTTGATAAAGTTACCTATGTTATTTACGAAGTGGAGGGGAAAGAGTGGAAGGAAGCCAATGCGGCATTTTTTACTGCTACGTTCCAAAACAGGGTGAATGACCTATTTATAGGAACTCCTTCAATTTTTTCTTGTATTAAAGGGTCTATCAATGATAATATGGATTCGGTTTTAAACTCTAAAACTGAAGACCTGTTAGATATGTTCCAAGCAAGGGAAATTGAGAGTGTGCATGAAACAAACTTTACATCTATATCTGCACATTCAACATTGTTTAAACAACCATTGACAAAAGAAAAATTAAATTTGCAGTTTGGGCTACGGACAGAAGGATTGGGTGACCAAACGAACTTTGTAGTTGGCACACCAATCATAACGTTTGAATATTAATATAGAGAAAATGGACGCGGAGGGGAATACTTTTGGAAAAAATCATCGTCCGCGGCGGAAAAAGGCTTAGCGGGACAGTTAAAGTAGAAGGTGCTAAAAACGCCGTTTTGCCAGTTATCGCTGCAACATTATTAGCAAGTGATGGGAAAAGTATCATTAAAGATGTTCCTACGCTCTCCGATGTATATACAATCAATGAAGTATTGCGCAACTTAAATGCAGATGTTGCCTTTCATGACAATCAAGTAACTGTAGATGCATCAAGAGAGTTATTAGAAGAAGCACCATTTGAATATGTACGTAAAATGAGAGCTTCCGTTTTAGTGATGGGCTCATTACTAGCAAGGAATGGCCGGGCCCGCGTTGCTCTTCCTGGTGGCTGTGCCATCGGATCACGTCCTATCGACCAGCATTTAAAGGGTTTTGAAGCGATGGGAGCAAAAGTGAAGGTCGGCAATGGTTTCATTGATGCCGAGGTAGAAGGCAGACTTAAGGGTGCAAGAGTGTATCTTGACTTCCCGAGTGTGGGTGCCACTGAAAACATCATGATGGCAGCAACACTTGCTGAGGGTATAACTATTCTTGAAAATGTGGCCAAAGAGCCTGAAATCGTAGATCTTGCGAATCTCCTTAATAAAATGGGAGCCAAAGTCAGAGGTGCCGGTACCGGTACGATGAGAATCGAGGGTGTCGATAAATTATATGGCACTGAACATACGATTATACCTGACCGTATCGAAGCTGGTACATTCATGACTGCGGCCGCTCTTACTGGCGGCAATGTTCTAGTTCAAGGAGCTGTACCTGAACACCTTACTTCCCTTATTGCTAAAATGGAGGAAATGGGCGTTAAAATTCTTGAAGAAGAAGATGGATTACGCGTTATCGGTCCAAAAACCTTAAAGGCCATTGATATTAAAACAATGCCGCATCCTGGTTTCCCGACCGATATGCAATCGCAAATGATGGCATTATTACTGCGTGCTGAAGGAACAAGTATGATTACGGAGACCGTTTTTGAAAACCGGTTCATGCATGTTGAGGAATTCCGTCGCATGAATGCCAATATTAAAATAGAAGGCCGTTCCGTAATCGTTAATGGACCAACTAACATCCAAGGAGCTGAAGTAGCTGCAACAGATTTACGTGCCGCAGCAGCGCTCATCCTGACTGGATTGGTTGCAGATGGCATTACACGTGTTACAGAACTGAAGCATCTTGACAGAGGGTACGTGAATTTCCATGGTAAATTGGCATCCCTAGGTGCAGATGTGGAACGTATTAACGAAGATGTACCTGCTGAAGCAAAAAAAATTGCAGATTTAAACGCATAAATAGCTTATAGAACCATTCACGTTCGAGTCATTGAACCGTGAATGGTTTTTTTGTCTTGGTCCGGATTCATCGGCTACAGGTAAATGGATGTCGTTTTTCTATTCATAAAAACTTGTCCCCCGACATACATTTGTTATGTAAAGATACCTGCTGGATATGATTAAATACGGCAGAGAAAACAAGTGTAGGGAGGCTCAGGAATTTGAAAGCAATCAAACCGATGATCGTACTATTCATAGCAGTAGCGTTCGTAATTATCATGATTCCGGCAGTGCTTGTGCTTCCATTTTCAAATGATAAGACAAGCGGGCAGTTGACCGAACAATTAGAAAAGAAAGTGAAGAATGAGGGTAAAGAGGTAGCTGCAAATGAATTGAGTTCCGTAGAAGTTGCCGTTTACCGAACATCTGCAAAAAAGATTGAAAAACTGCCGATTGAATCGTACTTGACTGGTGTGGTTGCGGCTGAAATGCCAGCGGATTTTGAAGAAGAAGCGCTGAAGGCTCAAGCATTGACAGCGAGAACTTACATTGTCAATCAGCTTATAAGCGAAAGTCGGCTGGGCTTGCCGGATGGTGCCGATGTAAGCGATACGGTCATGCACCAAGTTTATAAGAATAATGATGAGCTGAAAAAACAGTGGGGCTCTGATTATAAATCGAAGATGCAAAAAATTAACAAGGCTATAAAAGAAACTGCGGGTCAAATTTTAACCTATGAAGGAAAACCGATTACTGCCACTTTTTTTTCGACCAGTAATGGCTACACGGAAAATTCCGAGGACTATTGGCAAGCTGATTATCCTTATTTAAAAAGTGTATCCAGTCCGTGGGATAAAGAAGAATCACCAAAATTTTATAATAAAGTTGTAGTGAATGCGGCCGATTTTGAAAAAAAACTGGGTGTAAGTCTTTCTTCCGGAACATCAATAGGGACTGTCATTGAAAGAACATCAGGTAATCGTGTAGGTGTAGTGGAAATCGCAGGAAAGAAAATGACAGGAAAACAGATTCGTGAGAAGCTCGGGCTGACATCATCCGATTTTGACTGGGAGCGTCAAGGCAACCAGATTGTCATCACGACAAAAGGATCCGGACACGGAGTTGGAATGAGCCAATACGGTGCCAATGGCATGGCCAGGGAAGGTAAAACCTATGAAGACATCGTGAAATATTATTATAAAGGCGTCAAAGTTCAGTCTTCAAATAAGTGGCTGAATACGATGACAGCAAAAAAATGAGAGATGGGAATCCCCATCTCTCATTTTTTTGCGCTTATTTTTTCTATAACGGTCAAAAAGCCCCGTTCACGCTTGAAATAATGATATTGGACGTGAAAATAGACTGCAGCTACCCCTATGATATCTTTAATGACATCTATTAAGGTAGAGGAGCGGTATGGGACGAAGGATTGGTGGTATTCATCAATAACTCCGTAAAGGCAAGCCACAAGTGCCGCCAACAGGCTTAAACCAGGTTTCAGATTTTGGTTTGCAGCAAGGGCGGAAACTAATAATATATACAAAAGGGCAAATTCGACCAGATGAAGTGCCTCTTTGATAAATCGGTCAATTGAGGATGAGGGAAGATCAAGAATCATATCATCGGGGTTGCTCGACATTATCCAAATGGCAATCATATATAGGAAAGGCAATAACGTTAACACAAGTTTGAAAGCTTTTTTCATGATTTAAACATCCTTCAACAGTAAGATACCAAACATTTTACCATTCTACGAATAAAATCGGTTTCATTTCCACAAAATAAATCTAAAAAATTTTTTTCCTGAATGTATATAATCTTAACAAAATGTTCAGAATGATTGCTGAGGTGATTAATATGAGAGAGGAAGAAAAGAAACCAACTTCCACAATCCGACGTATACTAAAACAACGTTGGGCATTATCAGCAATCTATATCGCAAGTGCAGCCATAATCTTAGCCGCGGCCTTCTTATTACAAAATAGTTTTAACGATTCAGCTAAAGATGGCAAAGAGGAATCAGCTGAAACAGGAAAAAACTATGGTGAGCCTTCTGTAGAGGTTAATAGTAATCTTGAGACAATCAAGATGCCTGTAGCCGATGCGAACAAAACGGTTATCAAGAAACAGTTTTATGATGTGAATGCGGATGAAAAAGCACAAGAAGAAGCATTGGTTTTCTACAACAATAGATATGAGCAAAACAAAGGTATAGACATTGCAATGGAAGATGGAAAGACTTTCGATGTAAAGGCTTCCTTAAGTGGAAATGTAACGAAAGTTCAAGACGATGCGCTACTTGGAAATTTAGTTGAAGTAGAACATGAAGATGGCGTTGTTACCCGTTATCAATCTGTTAAAGACATTAAGGTTGCAGTCGGTGACAAAGTGAAACAAGGACAAGCAATTGCTACAGCTGGAAAAAGCCAAATCAATGAAGAGGCTGGCGTACATGTACACTTCGAAATCAGAAAAGATAACATTGCGTTAAACCCACTTGATTTTGTTGATAAACAAGCTTCTGCGATTCAATCGGCAACTGAAGCCGAGGGCATTGAACTTGAAGATTCAGCTAATAAAGAAGAAAAACCTGCAGTCGAAGGTTCTGAGGCTGATAAAGAGGAAAAACCTGCAGTTGAAGAGTCTGAAACTGGCACGGAGCAAGCTCCTGCAGTTGACGAAACTGACGAGAGCACTGATTTAGAGAGTGGCACTGATGAGGAAGGCTCTGTCCCTGGTGAAGATACAACTGAAGAAAGTGATTCCTTAAAAGATTCGTTGAATCAATCTAATTAAGATCAAGATTTTTAATAAAATCAAAACAAAAACCTAGAGCGTTACGAATGACAACAACTGAAAATTTGGTAAAAGGAAGCCGTTCACTTTGAACGGCTTCCTTTTTTTTCGAGGAAATATTGGCCAATATGCTGAAACCTTTGAATTTCTGACAAATTTCTCGGGAAATAATTTACGCTTAATGAAAATAAACAGATGAAAATCAGAAATAAATCCAAACCTCCTGTCCCATTAGGCATATATTCTTAACCAAGCTAATAAGATGTTATAAACCATGCAAAGAGAGTGTTTGAGGTGAGGAATCGTTTATTACAAATTATCTAATAGGTGAATAATTCTATCTTTCATTGTTTATAGGGCAGCGGTATTCGATTCGAAAAATACGAATCTCATTTCACACTTCTCACATCCAATTTGGGGAGGTCGAGTGGTGTGCACGATTACATCAAAGAAAGAACTATCAAGATAGGAAAGTATATCGTGGAAACTAGAAAAACAGTCCGCGTCATTGCAAAAGAGTTCGGAGTCTCTAAAAGCACGGTTCATAAAGACTTGACTGAGAGGCTGCCAGAAATTAATCCTGATTTGGCTAACGAAGTGAAGGATATATTGGATTATCATAAATCCATTCGCCACCTTAGAGGTGGAGAAGCGACAAAATTAAAATATAAACGTTCTGAAAGAGAAGAAGAAATCGTTAAATGATACTTGAATCATTCCGGCAACTGGAAGTGAATCGGGCAATCTGGGATAAGGGGGCATGAAAGTGAATGTCCATTTTTTTTCTTAACCTTGATTGCAGTTCCGTGCCGGGATTTTTTTTATGGGGAAATGCGAAATTTAGTACATAAGGCATCAATTTTTTTACATATTGGCAAAAAAGGGAATAATAGTATTTATTAGTGTTTATTTATAATTCATACTTACTTGTGTCAATGCAATATGGTAAAATAAACAATTAGGACAGAAGTAGGTTATATGTGAGGATATTCAAGGAGGATTTAAGAAATGTTTGCTAGAGATATTGGGATAGATCTTGGAACAGCCAATGTTCTTATACATGTCAAAGGTAAAGGAATTGTGTTAAATGAGCCTTCGGTAGTTGCGATTGATAAGAATACGAACCGTGTTCTTGCCGTCGGGGAAGAAGCTCGTAAAATGGTAGGCCGTACTCCAGGGAACATCATCGCAATCCGTCCTTTAAAAGACGGTGTCATTGCGGATTTTGATGTAACAGAATCAATGCTTAAGCATTTTATCAATACATTGAATGTGAAAGGCTTCCTTTCAAAGCCTAGAATTTTAATCTGTTGCCCGACCAACATAACAAGTGTCGAACAAAAAGCGATTAAAGAAGCTGCTGAAAAAAGCGGCGGAAAAAAAATATTCCTTGAAGAAGAACCAAAAGTGGCTGCAATCGGTGCCGGTATGGATATTTTTCAACCAAGCGGCAATATGGTCGTAGACATTGGCGGGGGTACAACGGATATTGCCGTTCTTTCAATGGGGGATATCGTTACATCTTCTTCAATTAAAATGGCCGGTGACAAATTCGATAATGAAATTTTAAATTATATCAAGCGGAAGTACAAGCTCCTTATTGGTGAGCGTACAGCGGAAAACATTAAAATCCAGGTTGCAACCGTATTCCCTGGATCCCGTAATGAAGTCATCGATATCCGTGGGCGCGATATGGTATCGGGATTGCCTAGAACCATTTCGGTCAACTCGGAAGAAATTGAGGAAGCTCTTCGCGAGCAGGTTTCCATCATTGTACAAGCTGCAAAAAGCGTGCTTGAGCGGACACCGCCAGAACTTTCTGCAGATATCATCGACCGCGGCGTCATTTTAACAGGCGGGGGAGCATTGCTTCACGGGATTGATTTACTTCTTGCTGAAGAACTTAAGGTCCCAGTACTCGTTGCCGAGCAGCCAATGGATTGTGTAGCAATCGGAACCGGTATCATGCTTGATAATATGGATAAATTGCCACGTCACAAATTCAACTAAAAAGCGGATGGAAAGCCGCACCATAAGATAGGGGTCTAAGGTTCAGACAAACGTGAGGCATAGTGAAAGTGCGTGCAGTTCTAGTACAGATGAGCAATAGGCCCTCTTCTTTTAGTCGAGAATTTAACACCATTCCTTTAAATCTGACCTAGCCTACGATATAGGTAAATTCTTCTGCCTAATGCTGTCCCTTTCCTTAAGATACTGATGTTCATGACCGATAAGATAGATATGAGAAATTGAACTGGATAAATTGAGGAGTGAAGAAGATGTTAAGAGGTTTTTATACGGCTGCTTCCGGGATGCTTACACAGCAAAGGCGCACAGAATTGCTCACAAACAATATGTCCAACGCGAATACTACAGGATATAAAGCAGATCAAATGAGTGTAAGGTCTTTTCCTGAAATGCTCATAAGCAACATAGGTGGTAAAACGGTTCCTACGGAGAGCAAATTGAGAATGTCTAACTTATCCCAGGTTGGAGGGCTCAGTACGGGTGTTTACGTACAGGAGGCGAATCCTTTATTTGTCCAGGGCACATTGGAGGAAACCCAGCTTAATACGGATATTTCCTTGGTCGATGAAAACCTTCCGATCAATGAAGAAACGGGTCGGCAGGGATCGGTTTTTTTTACTGTCCAGGATGATGATGGTGCTATCCGTTATACGCGTAACGGCAGCTTCACCCTGGATGGGCAAGGTTATCTGACTACGCCTGCCGGTCATTATGTATTGAACGAAAACAATGAAAAGATCCAGCTTGATAGCGATCAATTCACAGTAGCGGAAAACGGTGTTATTTTAGAAGGAAATGTTCAAACCGCACGTATGGGCATCGGTTATTCGGATGATCCGTCATTACAGCTCATTAAGGATGGGGAAGGCCTATACAAGGCTGCGAATGATGGGGATTTACCTAGTGCATATACGGCAGCAGATGTCGGTTTTTCTACTAAGCAAGGCTTTCTTGAAGGCTCCAATGTTGACCAATCGAGAACGATGACAGAAATGATGTCTGCATACCGCTCTTTTGAAGCGAGTCAGAAGGTTCTTCAAGCCTATGATAAAAGTTTGGATAAAGCGGTCAATGAAGTTGGCAGGCTTTAATTGAACAGTAGGAAAAATGACTTTGGAAATTTGAACATGTAAGGGGAAAAACCATGAATCGTACGATGATGACTGCGACGAATACGCTGAACCAACTTCAAAGTAAAATCGACCAAATAGGTAATAATATCGCGAATGCGGACACGACTGCCTACAAAAAGACCCAAACGAGTTTCAATGACTTATTGACACAGAGCTTCAATAATCAACCGAGTGAGACCAAGGAAAAAGGAAGATTGACCACACCTGGCATCCGGCAAGGAACAGGGGCTATGATAAGCCAATCTCAATTGGTGCTTTCACAGGGAGCCTTAAAGACGACGGACCGCAACCTTGATGCTGCATTCACCCGCGATGACCAATTCTTCACAGTAAGCGTTCAAGACGATAATGGGGTCAATACAAGGCTTACAAGGGATGGGGCCTTTTATTTATCTCCTAATGCTAACGACCAAATGATGCTCGTTACCTCTGCTGGACATAAAGTCCTTGATGAAAATGGTGAACCGATCCTCATTGACGGAAACATTAAGGACATTAAGATTTCGGAAAATGGCTTATTGATAGTGGATACGGAAGAATATGGAGAAAAGAGTTTTGGACTCGGAATCGTCTCGGTCAAGAAACCGCAATTTCTTGACCGGCTAGGCGGAAATTTACTTGGCCTGCCCAAAAACTTCAATGCCTTGGGTGTTAACAAAGACGAGATCATGACTGCATTAACAGGGGATTCCCGTAACAGGGCAGCAGTCCGTCAAGGGTCTCTGGAGTCATCAAATGTCGATCTTTCCAAAGAAATGACGGATCTAATCAATGTTCAACGGTCCTACCAATTTCAATCCCGGGCTGTAACGATGGCTGATCAAATGAGCGGATTGGTCAATGGAATCCGTTAAGGTTTCTGGTAAATAAAATGTCTCCCTGCGGAATTAGAGCAAATCGGTTATAATGGATTCATAACAAAAGGAATCATTCGTGCCGATCATTTTGCATAGCTGCTGAATTTCTGGTGTAAAGGGGAAATCAGTCGGCGAGTTTTCTTAAAAGGAGCTTTCACATTCTATATGGAACAAAATCGTGTAATGAGACAACAAATTGAAGAAGAGATAAAGGAAGTTGAGGCGAAACCGAATCATAGGATCAAGGTCCGTCTTTTGCCAATTTGGCTTCGTTTACTCATTGTTATTGGATTGATTTTCATTGCTGTATTATCCGGGGCACTATTAGGATATAGTGTGATTGGTGGAGGACATGCAATGGATGTTTTCCAAAAATCCACATGGACCCATATTATTGATATAGTGAACAAGGGTGCGTAGTTCCATGTTTTTTTAAGTAGTTGCTGTCGTTATCGGAATTTACATTGCATGGCAACTACGCCTCTGTCTACATGACAGGGGCTAGTTTATGTAATGTTAGAAATATTTAAGTCATAGGAGGAAGATGTATGCTTGATATCACACAAATAAAGGAAATTATCCCGCACCGTTACCCATTCTTATTAGTCGACCGGATCATAGAAATAGATGAAGGGAAAAGAGCGGTTGGATTGAAGAATGTCTCAGCAAATGAAGAGTTCTTTAATGGCCATTTCCCCGATTATCCAGTTATGCCTGGAGTTTTGATTGTAGAGGCATTAGCGCAAGTCGGTGCTGTAGCCGTTTTGAAACAAGAAGAATACAAAGGGCGGCTTGCCTTTTTCGCTGGGATTGATAATTGCCGCTTTAAGAAGCAAGTTAAACCAGGTGATCAGCTGCGTCTGGAAGTGGAAATAGTGCGTATGAGAGGGTCAATGGGTAAAGGGAAAGCAGTGGCAACGGTAGATGGAGAAACAGCGTGTGAAGCCGATATCATGTTTGCTTTTGGTGACAAATAAGATTCATTTTCCGCGAAAGGGAAATGGAATGTTGAAACTAAATTTCTTGGAAAAGGGTTTAAGGAACCGTGAAGCGGTGTATATAAAAAGCACTGCATTGCCTTTTTTAAGCAAGAGCGGTTTTTGAACTTTTTATTCTCCCTTTGAGTGCCGGACATTTTATATGTCCGGCATTTTTTATTTGAGTAAGCAAAGCGGATTTTTCTTTTTTAAAATAGGGCGCAAGTTATTTTCACATTCGGGCAAAATAGCTAATGATAAAGAAAGAAGGGAGGTTGCCAAAAATGATGAAGAAAATTTTTGCACTACTTGGGGGATCTTTATTATCAATTATGTTCCTTGCTGGATGTGGAACGAATGATAATGACAACAATCCCGCACCAGAAAATGATAACAACATCATAGATGATGATAACAATGGTGTAAATGATAACAACGATAATAACGATATGAATGATAACAATAATGATGGAGTGCTTGATAACAACGATAATAACGTCAATGATAACGTCGATAATGATACGGATGACTTGATTAAAGACGATAATAAAGATGACGACAAAAATAGGTAATTAGCACAGAATGAGAAAGACTGGCTTAGGTAAGAAGAGGATTGGTATCCTTATTCGTCTAAGTCAGTCTTTTTTATGTGCATTCGATTAGGGATGGGAATTAAGGGAAGGGTTTTTTACTTATTAGTTGCCAATTTAGGCTTTGAGCGGATTTTTTGCTTGAACTCTTTTAGTAATTCATCGCCGGATAGGCCTTTTTGGACCAAATCTTCAAGAAGGAGTTCTGCATATTTGCTCCGTGTCTTTTGGATGTGGCCAACGAATAGAAGGCTATAATGGTTGCCCACTTTTCTTATTGTTCGTAAAACAGTGTGGAACAAAGCCGGTTCATTGTCCTTTTTGGTAATGACTGCCTGGATATACACCTCTCCGTCTATATTGGGAAGTGAGGGCTGAAGCTTATTGAAATGACTTTCTTCTACAAAGGCTTCCAGTAACCATGTTCTGGCGTCGTTTTCTTTATTTATAATCAGTCCATCTGTTAATGCGATATCGATCAAGTTTAAATTTTCAGTAACAATTTGCAACGAGATCAATTTAAATGATTTCATCTAATTCCTCCGTTTCTTGCAAGAAAGAGCGGTATTACCTCTCTTAAACGTAAATTTTTGAAATGGTACATATCGATTTAATCCTTTTAAAGGTAATTATATCATACTAAAAAAAAGTTCCTTAATGAAATGAAAACCCAACATTTGTCTAAATTATGAAGGATAGAATAAAAATTTGCAAAATATTTAATTTTGTTAACTATTCGTTTTTCACCTGGTTTCAATCAATAAAAAACGATTTTGCATTATCAAAACGGTTTTTCATGAAGAAAAAAGGTGTAATAAGACCATTTCGTCGATTTTTTAATAGATGGAAGAAAGAGTATGATTAATGCATATTAAAGAGAAAGGAGTGAAAAGATGATTAACCAAGTTACCCTCGTCGGCAGGCTTACGAAGGATCCTGAATTAAGATACACACCCGATGGCAAGGCTGTTTCCAATATCACGTTAGCAGTCAACCGGAACTTCCGTAATACTGTCGGTAACTATGAGGCGGACTTCGTACAGTGTATCATATGGAAAAAGTCGGCTGAAAATACTGTTCAATATTGTAAAAAGGGTGCAACGATCGGCATAACTGGCAGAATACAAACAAGGAGATACGAAAATCAGGAGGGCAAATATGTATATGTAACTGAAGTGGTTGCCGAGAGGGTTCAATTCATTGGATCTAAACAAAATGATATTAAGCCCAAAGATTTTGAACATATTGGTTTATAGTGTTACGTGAATGGTGGCATGATGGCTTGCCCCAGCACGGAAGCAAAATTGTTCTCAAGAAAATGTATGGGTGGGTTAAATTCGACATGTGGTGAAGGCCTATTTGAAAACTTCTAATAATGAATAGTAGGACAGAGCAATTTGATGTCTACTACATTGGAAATAATAAAAGTATTTATAGGACCATAATGAAAAATACATGCACAGATTCTTAGGGAAATATAGTGAAACGTGACAGCAGTATATAGATTATCTTTCATCCATTCAGTCCCCAAAAGCTAATATAGCTTCTTCCCCGCTGGAAACCTCGATTTACCCTCAATAAAATCGAGTTATATGATTTCCCCATTGTAATGACTGCAAATAAGCAGTCATTTTTTTTGTGCCAAAATGTGTGTAAATGGGGAAAATAAAAAAATAATTCTGTTAAATTAGAATTTTTAGAAAATATATTGTAATATTTTAATTTTGATGCAATAATAAACCCAATAATATAATTGGAAAAAAAGTTATATATAGGAAGTGATTTGATGGACGAACCAATTATTAAGGTGAATGGGCTGCGAACCAGTTTTCGTACGGACGATGGGGTGATTCCTGTCGTGAATTCAATCGATTTCCATGTCAATCCTGGTGAGGTTTTAGGGATTGTAGGAGAATCGGGATGCGGAAAAAGCGTAACTTCTCTGTCCATCATGGGTCTGGTTCCTTCGCCTGCTGGTAAGGTGGAGGGGGAAATCCTTTTTAAAGGAGAGAACATCGCGAATGCCTCTGAAGCGAAAATGAGAAAAATTCGCGGGAATGATATAGCGATGATATTCCAGGAACCGATGACTAGCTTGAATCCTGTGTTCACTATTGGCGAGCAGTTGGTCGAGACGCTTCGGATACATAAAAAATGGAACAAGAAACAGGCCCGGCATAGAGCGGTGGAAATGCTGAAGCTGGTTGGGCTTGGCCGTGCCGAGGAATTGCTCAAAGAATATCCGCATCAGCTTTCAGGTGGAATGAGACAAAGGGTCATGATAGCAATGGCCATGATTTGCGAACCTAAACTCCTTATAGCCGATGAACCGACAACGGCTTTGGATGTGACGATCCAGGCACAAATCCTGGAGTTAATGAAGAATTTAAATAAAGAAACAGACACGGCAATCATGATGATTACCCATGATCTTGGGGTGGTGGCGCAAATGTGTGAACGTGTCATTGTCATGTATGCCGGCAAGGTGATAGAGGAAGGAAATGTGCAAACGATTTTTCAAAACCCCAAGCATCCTTATACGGTCGGTTTACTTCAGTCGATTCCCGATATGCGAATAAAGAAAGATCGCCTTTATTCGATACCGGGTAATGTGCCAAAACCTGGGACAAGCAACCTCGGGTGCCAGTTTGCCCCCCGGTGCTCCCATGCCATGGAGCAATGTATAAATGAGGCCCCGTCTCTATTGAAATTCGATGAGGGTCAGCATGTTCGCTGCTGGCTGTATGAAGATGGGAAAGGAGCTTCCTTGCATGAATCAAACATTGGTTAAGGTAGAAAACCTAAAGAAGCATTTTCCAATCAAAGGAGGGGTTCTCGGAAAGACCATCGGAGAGGTCAAGGCAGTTGATGGTTTGTCTTTTTCCATTTATAAAGGGGAAACCTTAGGACTTGTCGGTGAAAGCGGTTGCGGAAAGTCTACTACGGGAAGATTATTGCTTCGATTGCTTGAGCCGAGTGAGGGTAATGTTTATTTCGAAGGAAAGGACCTGACAGCTTTATCTTCCAGTGAAATGAGAAAGATGCGCCGTGAAATGCAGATGGTCTTCCAGGACCCATTCGCTTCCCTCAATCCCAGGCATACCATTGGGAAAATATTGGAAGAACCACTCATCGTTCACGGGGTTAAAGATAAAAAGGCGCGAAAGGCCCGTGTGCAGGAACTTCTTAAGGTTGTTGGTTTAAGCAGTTACCATGCAAAAAGGTATCCGCATCAATTCAGTGGGGGCCAGCGGCAGCGTATTGGCATAGCGAGGGCACTTGCAGTCAACCCCAAACTGATCATTGCCGATGAGCCGGTATCTGCACTGGATGTGTCGATCCAGGCACAGGTCTTGAATCTGTTGCAGGATTTGCAGGAAGATTTTGATTTGACCTACTTGTTCATTGCCCATGATCTTGGAGTGGTGAGGCATATCTCCGACCGTGTCGGTGTCATGTATCTTGGACATATAGTTGAATTGTCGGAAAGTGAAGGACTTTATGAAGATCCGCTTCATCCATATACGCAGGCTTTACTATCAGCCGTGCCCATCCCGGATGTGGGATACAAGGGGGATAGGGTAATCCTGCAGGGAGATGTTCCAAGCCCATCAAACCCGCCCGGCGGCTGTCCATTCCATACAAGATGTCCGAAGGCGATGGCAGTATGCAGTACGGAAAAGCCAATCCTGAATGAACATAAACCTGGTCACTACGTTGCTTGTCATTTATACAATTGACACGACGTATACATAAATTCGCAAATAATAAGGGGGAAGAATATGAAGAAAACATTGGCATTTTTGCTGGTTGGTATCCTGGCTCTTTCGCTGGCGCTTGCGGGATGCTCCTCGTCTACATCAAAAGAGAAAGATGATGGTAAAGGGGGATCGAGTGAAGCGAAGGGCGGCGTATTGATATACGGTAAAGGCGGAGACGCTGTCGGTCTTGACCCGGCTATCGTAACCGATGGGGAATCATTCATCGTCACACAGCAGATTTTTGAAACTCTTGTGAAATATGGGGAAGATGATACGGAAATCAATCCGGGTCTTGCAGAATCATGGGAAGTGTCCGATGACGCAAAAACATATACATTCAAATTGAAAACCGGAATCAAGTTCCATGATGGTACTGATTTCAATGCAGATGCTGTCGTAAAAAACTTTCAACGTTGGGCACAAAGTAAGGATGAGGGTAAATTTGCGTACTATGCCTCCATGTTTGGAGGATTTGAAGGTGATGAAGGCCATGTCATCAAAGAAGTAAAAGCGATTGATGCCAGCACGGTGGAATTCACTTTGAACCGTCCGCAGGCGCCGTTCCTGAAAAACCTTGCCATGCCTACATTTGCAATAGCCAGTCCGGCTGGAATTGAAAAAGACGGTGATGACTTCACTAAAAATCCATCTGGTACAGGTCCTTTCAAATTCAAATCATGGAAACCTGGCGATACGATTGAAGTGGTGAAAAACGATGACTACTGGCAAGAAGGACTGCCGAAACTTGATGGAATCACGTTTAAGGTCATTAAAGATAACTCTGCGCGATTAAATGCTGCAATCAAGGGTGAAATCGACCTGATGGATGGGTTGAACCCAAGTGATATCAGTAAAGTTACAGGAGATGAAAACCTGCAAATATTCGAACGTGCATCCATGAACGTCGGGTACTTTGCTTTCAATGTTGAGAAAGCGCCATTCGACAAGAAAGAAGTGCGTCAAGCCATCTCGCATTTGATCAATAAAAAGGAAATCATTGATAATTTTTATGAAGGCACAGCAGAGCCTGCCAAGAATCCTATGCCGCCATCCGTTTCTGGCTACAATGACAAAGTCGAAGACTATGATTATGATGTAGAAAAAGCGAAAGAACTGCTGAAAAAAGCTGGACTTGAAGACGGATTTAAAATGGACCTATGGGCAATGCCGGTACCGCGCCCATATATGCCAGATGGTCAAAAAGTGGCTGAAGCCATTCAAGCAAGCCTAAAACAAGTCGGCATCGAAGCGAATATCGTTTCGTACGAATGGGCTGCATATTTAGAGAAAGTGCAGGCTGGTGAGGCCCAATCCTTCATGATGGGCTGGACAGGAGATAATGGAGATGCGGATAACTTCCTTTATACATTATTGGATAAAGATAATATCGGCTCCAACAACTATGCCCGTTACGCAAACGATGAGGTCCATAAACTGCTGATCGAAGCTCAGTCCACGGCAGATGAAGCCAAGCGCAATGAGCTGTATGGAAAAGCACAGGAAATCATCCATGATGATGCTCCATGGGTTCCGCTTGTACACTCTTTACCGCAGTTAGCCGGATCTAAGACGGTCAAAGGGTTTGTTCCGCATCCAACTGGTTCACAATCCCTTGTTAATGTATCACTAGAAAATTAACCGTACGAACCGGGTAGTATGGAGTCTTGCATGCTTCCCGGTTTTGTTATGGAATGTATTTCAAAATGATCAAGGGCGCTTCGAAGGACCCTTATTAAAAGGCGGGTGATTGTTTTGTTTTCCTATACCGTACGACGTTTAGGATCTCTCATTCCAGTGTTACTTGGAATGGCATTTATTGTATTCATGATGATTCGGGCGATTCCTGGAAATCCAGCACAGGTGATTTTAGGGCAGCAAGCAACGGAAGAGGCAGTCGCTGCAATGACAAAGGAGCTTGGTCTGGATAAACCTTGGTTCATCCAGTTTTGGGGTTATTTATCAGGCTTGTTAAAGGGAGACCTGGGAGTTTCGTTAAAAACGAATAGTCCGGTTTCCGAGGAAATTGGGCCATACCTAATGGCCACGATAGAACTGGCCTTGATCGCCATGATCATCGCAGTGGTCATAGGCGTGAATGCAGGGATAATATCGGCTTGGTTTCAAAACTCATGGTTTGATTATGTCGCCATGGTGATTGCGTTGATTGGTTTGTCCATGCCTATTTTCTGGCTGGGATTAATGGAGCAATACATCGTTTCAATTCAATGGGATTTACTTCCCACGACAGGGCGGGATAATATCAGGGATCCCGTTGAGGCCATGACCGGCCTGTATTTGATAGATACACTCATAGCTGGCAGGGTTGATCAGTTTTTCGAGGTGATCAAACATCTCATATTGCCGGGGATTGCGCTTGCGACCATACCGATGGCCATTATTGCAAGGATGACACGTTCGTCCATGCTGGAAGTTATGAGATCGGATTTCATCCGTACGGCTCGTGCGAAAGGAATGAGAATGTTTTGGGTTGTTTACAAGCACTCCCTTAAGAATGCCCTAATTCCAGTGGTGACGGTGATCGGCCTGCAGACAGGATTACTTTTAGGCGGAGCCATATTAACGGAAAACATTTTTGGATGGCCAGGTATCGGTACATATATTTATGATGCAATACTATCTCGGGATTATCCGGTGATACAGTCCGGAATTCTCGTCATCGCCTTTTTGTTTGTCATGATTAATCTAGTTGTGGACTTGTTGTATGCAGCGATCGATCCTAGGATTAAGTATAAATAGGGAGGGAAACTCATGCCTGAAATAGCAACGAATACTTCGCCAATCCTTCCTCCAAAAGAGGCAGAGGAAAAGGTCATCTCTCCCTGGAAGGAAGGATGGAGGAGTTTTAGGAAAAATAAGGTAGCCCTTGTGGGTCTGGGGATTGTTGCATTTTTTATCTTAATCGCCATCTTCGCGCCCCTTATTGCACCTTATTCATTTGAGGGGCAAAAGCTAAGTGATAAACATTTGGCTCCGTCTGCAGAGCATTGGTTCGGAACGGATGAATTTGGACGTGATATTTTGAGCAGGGTCATTTATGGCTCGCGCATATCAATAGGGGTCGGCTTCTTATCTGTTGCCGGATCTGTTGTGGTTGGGTCTTTTTTAGGAATCATTGCCGGTTATTACGGCAAGTGGATAGATACGATCATATCGAGGGTCTTTGACATCATTCTGGCCTTTCCAAGTATCTTGCTTGCCATTGCTGTCGTAGCCGTTTTGGGACCTTCCCTTCGCAACGCACTTATTGCCATTGCCATCGTCAATGTCCCGATATTCGGCCGGCTTTTACGTTCACGGGTCTTAACGGTGAAAGAAGAGGAATATGTAACGGCTGCGAAGGCAATTGGAATGGGGGATGGTCGGATTCTCCTTCACCACATCCTTCCGAATAGTCTTGCACCGATCATCGTTCAAGGTACCTTGGCGATTGCAACTGCCATAATTGAGTGTGCAGCACTGGGCTTTCTCGGTCTCGGAGCTCAGCCGCCAGCACCAGAGTGGGGAAAAATGCTTGCCGATTCCAGGGCGTTCATCATTCAGGCACCATGGACGGTTCTTTTCCCTGGCCTTGCGATCATGCTTACGGTACTTGGCTTTAACCTAATGGGGGATGGGCTGCGCGATGCATTGGATCCAAGAATGAAAAACTAGAATTAAAAGGGTGATGTTAGTTTAACATCACCATCTTTTTGTCGTTTATCGTGTAAATCTATCAAAATATGAAAAATAATAACATAAGCCTAGATTGAAATAGGAAAATAGTGACTATTACCCCTTAAAATCACCCCAAAAGTTGTGATACTTTTATACTCAGTAAGAATATTCCAAAAATTGATTATTTTAGAGGAGGAAAGTTCATTGATTAAACGCAGCTTGTCCATTCTAGCAATCTTTCTATTAGTATTTACTGCAAGCGTTTCCGCAGCCAAGCTACCAGACTCCCCGACAGGCTCAGGCGGTGCAGGTAAGAAGAATCAGGAAAGTATTATAAAGCTGAAGAAAAATGATTTGGGGAAGAAGTACAAAAGCAATGAGAAGGTCAGGGTCATCGTAGAGATGAAGGAAGCCCCGGCAATAGAAATAGCTTCGAAAGAAGGGAAACTTTTTAAACAGTTATCTAAAAGTAAGAAACAACAATTAAAGTCCGAAAAGCTAGCTAATCAGAAGAAATTGAAAAAAAAGGTGAAAGAGAAAAAAATAGCTTTCAAGGAACTTGAAAGTTTTACGACAGTCGTAAATGGGTTCAGTGGTGAACTTCAGTATGGTGAAATCAAAAAGGTGGAAGCCATGCCTGAAGTTGCTGAAGTACATATTGCGAATGAATATGAACGTCCTGTAGAAAAACCCGAGATGCTATATAGTAAAGAACTTGTCCAAGCCCAGGAAGCTTGGCGGGAATATGGATATAAAGGGGAAGGGATGGTCGTCGGGATTATCGATACTGGAATCGACCCATCTCACCGTGATATGATCCTGAACGACGAGACTAAGGCTGAGCTGACTGAAAGTGAAATAAGCGGGATAAAGGAATCTAGCCATCTATTAGGCAATTATTATACGGCGAAGGTACCTTATGGATACAATTACATGGATGAAAATGAAGAAATCCTTGACCTTGGTGAAGGGGCTTCCATGCATGGAATGCATGTAGCAGGTACGGCTGGTGCCAATGGAGATGAAGAGAATGGCGGCATTAAAGGGGTTGCTCCTGAAGCCCAGCTCCTTGCTTTAAAGGTCTTCGGGAATGATCCCGACATGCAGACAACATGGGGTGATATATACATTAAGGCGATTGACGATGCCATTATCCTTGGGGCGGATGTGCTGAATATGAGCCTTGGCTCCACTGCAGGTTTTGTATCGGCAGAAGATCCGGAGCAGCAGGCGGTATCCAGGGCTGTTGATAATGGGATCCTCATGTCGATTTCAGCAGGAAACTCGGCGCACTTTGGAAATGGTTTTGCAAACCCATCAGCCTCGAACCCGGATATTGGCGTTTCAGGTTCACCTGGGCTTGCTTACGATTCCGTACAAGTGGCATCGGTAGAGAATAACTATATGGATTTGGATGCAGCGACTTATGATATAAACGGACAAGCAGGTAAAGCTCCGTTCATGTCGGCTTCAAGTGTACACCCCAATGTTTTGAAGGATAAAACACATGACTTGGTGGCTGCAGGACTTGGGAAGCCTGAGGAGCTTTCCAAAGTAGATGTTAAAGGCAAGTTCGCCCTCATCGAGCGCGGTACGCTTTCATTTATAGAAAAGGCGCAAAATGCCCAGGCAGCAGGAGCGACAGGAGTCATCATTTACAATAATGCTGACGGATATATTTCCATGGCTACAGATCCAAGCATCACCATTCCTCAGCTGTTCATGTTGAAATCGGATGGTGCAAAGCTGAAGGCAGCTTTAACGGATGGTGAAAAGGTGAAGGTTACCTTTAATGGTGATAAAACAAAAGCTGTAAATCCAGAAGCAGGGAAAATGAGCTCATTCAGTTCATGGGGAGTCGCACCGAACTTGGATTTCAAACCGGAAATCACTGCTCCGGGCGGACAGATTTATTCGACGCTGAACAACGATGAATATGGAATGATGAGCGGTACTTCAATGGCGGCACCACATGTTTCCGGAGGTTCGGCACTGGTTCTTGAAAGAGTGGATAAAGAATTTAAATTAGAAGGATCTGCCCGGGCTAATTTAGCTAAAAATCTGATGATGAATACTTCAAAACCTTTAACGGATCAGGGTGTCGTCAATAAGGCATTTGACTGGGAAAACCCTTACTCGCCTCGCAGGCAGGGAGCCGGGGTCATGCAGCTGCAATCCGCATTGTCCACACCTGCTGTCGTGACCGAGGCATTCACGAAAGAAGCGAAGGTTGCAATGAAGGAGATCGGCAATAAGTTCGCCTTTACTTTAAAGGTTGAAAACTTCAGCAACAAAGCGGTCAAGTATGATGTAAAAGGAAACATCCAAACGGACTATTCAATCCAGGGACAACTGGGTTATTCCGCTAATGAGCTGGAAGCACAGGAAATTAAGAACGCTACGATTAAAATCAATAATAAAAATACAAATAAGATTACCATTCCTGCAAAAAAATCAGTTACATTCGAAGTGAAAGTGGACATATCCAATGCAAAGGTACTTGGAGATGACCTACAGACTCTTGTAGACATTGACAAGGTCTTTCCAAACGGATATTTTGTTGAAGGGTTCATTTCATTGAAGGATCCAGCCGATACGAATCCGGAACTGAATGTACCGTATGTAGGGTTTAAAGGAGAGTGGGACAAAGCCCCGATCCTGGATGGCACTAAATATGATAAAGAGTCTTTCTATGGAATGGCAGGGGGAGTATCGACTGCAGGAAAAGATTTCACTTATCTCGGCTATGACCCTGCGGGAAAAACATTCAATGGCAAAAATATTGCAATTTCCCCAAATGGTGATGGCGCACAGGATGACTTCGTGCCGGTCCTATCATTCTTAAGGAATGCGAAAAAGGTAGAATACAATATATTGAATGGTGAAAACAAGTCAGTCCGGAAACTTCGCACAGAGAATAATGTACGTAAGGACTATTATGATGGCGGAAAAGGGACAGCATACACCCTGGATCCAGCCCGTAAATGGGACGGTAAAATCAATAATGCACTCGCTAAGGATGGGGTCTATTATTTTGAAATCAAAGCGATGATAGATTACGAGGGTGCTAAATGGCAGACGTTTAAAATGCCCATCAAAATCGATACGGTAAAGCCGACAGTCAAGATTTCGAAAAAGGGCAAAGTATTGACCATCCAAGGTAAGGATAATTTGAATGGTTCAGGGCTTGCTTATTACGATGTGCAAGTCGATGGAGCATCCATCATGAAGGAACCGCTCCCGGCGAATGCGAAACAATTCACCCTGCCTGATGTAAAAGGGGAAAAGGTTCAGGTTGTGGCAATTGACTATGCAGGTAATGAAAAAACGGCTGAAACCGAATTAGCTAGCGATTCGGCTCCGATCGATAATCATGCACCAGCTGTAAAGATCAAGAGTCCTGAAGCCTTGAGCGTGAACAATAAAACTAAAATCAAAATAACTGGAGAAATTGAAGAAGCATCGGAAATAACGGAATTTAAAATCGACAATAAAACGGTACCTGTAACATATAACAAGACGAATAATAAATATCAATTCTCATATGAAAAGAAATTTGTAGATGGTGTCCAAAGCTTCACGGTTAAAGCAACCGATAAATGGGATAACACAGTTTCCTTTAAACGGACGATTATGGTCGATACAACAAAGCCAGGTTTAAAAGTTAAAGGTGTACCGGAAACTGTGGGAGCCAAAGGAAAGAATCCAAAAGTGGACGTGACGGTAGAGGATAATTTCGATGAAATCCGCCTTTACCTGAATGGAAGCGAAGTATTCTATCATGAATTCAAGGAACCATACAAAATGCGTGCCTATAAGAAGAAGATAGAGGATTTGGAGTTGCCGCTTAAAACAGGCAACAACAAGTTTGAATTCAAGGTGACTGATCTTGCAGGAAATGAATCGAAGAAATCCTTTAATATCAATAAAGCTAAAAAATAATGAAAAACAGCCCTCTTATCCAGGAGGGCTGTTTTTGCGTAATCAGATTTCCCAAGTATGGATTTGATGAATGAATTTCTTTAGAAAGGATTATGGAGAAGTTTGCTGCGTTTTCACCGTGCAAATATGGAAATCTATTAGTGAGGAAGTAATTTCATTTTCCGGCAGGTATATGGGATGGGATGAAAGAATTAGGTATAAAGGACCTATTAAAAGGAGGGTATCTATGAATTATAAGAAGAAATCCAGCAATAAAGTTAGTAGTCTCGGAATTAAAGTGAAATTCGAAAGGAAAGGAAGCGACAGCTCATATCTTACAAAACCAAGTTTCTTTGATGCACTTCAGCACGTCCATTCTCCCTTTGAAAAGAATCCCCGCTCAGATTCACCCTATCAGGAATTTCCTCTATGTCAGGAGGTAACCCTTTCTTTTTTTGAAAGAGGTGTTAAAACATCTATTAAATATGATCCCCACCAAGAAAAAATCATCATTGAGGAAAGTTCAGAGACATATCAGCCGAATAAGGGTGAGGCTCTTACTGCAATCCTCGATCATATCATGATCAATCATGGCTATCACCATTCTTTTTTCATCATCCAGCAAAAAGGGCGGAACGTAAAAATGAAAGCTGCCAATCCGTAATATCATCTTCTGGAACTGCAGGACATTAATAGGTTACTTTACCCAATAAGAATGGAGCTGCCGCGAACAGCTCCTCGACATGATGAGCGTCTCCTATCATTCAAAATGTCAAACCATCCGCCGAATGATCTTTGAAAGGGTTTGGATGCCATAAGCTAATTGATCCTTCGAAGCGTATGAATAGGAAAGCCGTATATGTGTATGGTTATTTGGTTCGTATATGTATCCCGGATTAAGAAGTATGTTCTCCTTTATAGCTAGCTTGAAAAGGTTTGGATTCACGATGGGTTTACATAATTTTAACCATATATAAAATCCGCCTTGAGGTATTTGCCATTCAGCCAGTCCCTTAAAATATTGATCGAGAAGGGTCAATGTAAAATCTCTGCGATCTATCAGCTCATGCCTTAGCCACTCTAAATGCCTTGAATATTGACCATTTGCTAACCATTCTGCCACAAGGTGTTGGGAAAGGGCACTGGAACCGTAATCCATTTGCATTTTAATGTCCGCTAAACGTTCAATTACAGTTATCGGGCCAGCAATCCATCCGATACGCAATCCGGGGCTCAATGTTTTGGACATACTGCCAATGTGCAATACAAGGCCATCTGCATCAAGGGATTTTAAAGGAGGCGGCGGTTCCTTTTCAAACCACAAATCACTATATACGTCATCTTCAATAATCGGAATCTGTTCTTTTTTGCACAGTGATAGGAGGTTTAGTCTTTCTTCTTTTGTCCATGTAGTATTTGTTGGATTGTTAAACGTTGGAACAGTATAAAATAGTGACGCTTTCTTCCTTCCATTGATGCGCTTTATTTGTGTCGGAATACTTTCCCTGCCTTGTATTGATAAACCTACTAATTGCATGCCCGCAGATTGAAAAGGGTGAACGGAATTTAAATAGGAAGGGGATTCATGTAAAATCAACGATCCCCTTTGAAGTAAACCAACTGAAATCAACTGGAGTGCCTGGAGCCCGCCAGAAACGACCATGAGGGAGCTGGGACTTGCGTTGATCCCTTTTGTTTCTAAATAAACACTTATACATTGGCGAAGTCTCTTATCACCCTTTGGTTCGGAATAACCTAATGAGTGGGCATCAAAAGAAGTGGATCGCAACGTCTTTTCGATTTGTTTTGTAGGCAATAGAGCTGGAGATAGTTCGCCCGTCCCCAATCTGATGATGGCGGTATCCGTTTCATACTGATTAATGTCCTGAATCGTTTTTAAATTGGGCTCATGAAGGCCATTCCGGACATAGTTTTTCCAGTCGGGCTGTTTGCTGGAGACGAGCACATTCCATGTATTATTTGAAACGAATGTGCCGGATCCAATCTTAGTTTCCAATAATCCGTCTGCAATCAACTCATCTATGGCTGTGATGAGGGTACTTCGGTTTACACCAAATGAGTCGGCCAATGAGCGTTGTGATGGAAGCTTAGTACCAACCGGCCATTCACCTCGTGTAATTTGTTGTTTGACCCAATCCGCTATTTGTTGGTGAAGTGATTGGTCGGAAGCCCGGTTTGGTCTCCATTCGATGAACATGCGAAAACCACTCCTTTCATGTTCTATATTCATTATAAATTGGTTGGTTTGAAAACCAACCAATTGGATGGTTAATTCCTTTGTTGTTTTCATTATACTGAATATGAGGGGAGGGGGTATTCGTATGGGGCCATTTTTTCATGGATTATTATTGGCATTAGGGCTGATACTTCCGTTGGGAGTTCAAAATGTATTCATCTTTAATCAAGGTGCAATCCAACCTACAATAAAAAAAGCATTGCCAGCAACGATCACAGCTGCAATTTGTGATACAGTGCTCATTCTGTTAGCTATTTTAGGTGTTTCGTTGGTTGTGATGCAATATGATTGGTTGCGCCTTACATTAATCATAATCGGAGTTATATTTTTATTGTATATGGGTTTTCAGATTTGGTTTGCCAAACCGAATTCACAGTCAGGTGCCCAATCCATGCAGATGTCGGCCAAAAAGCAAATTGTGTTTACTTTATCAGTCTCGTTACTGAATCCGCATGCAATCTTGGACACGATAGGTGTAATCGGTTCGAGCTCCCTTGTTTATTCTGGGAAAGATAAAATGATATTCACCATAACGTGCATCTTTGTGTCATGGTGCTGGTTCCAAGGATTATGTCTTGCGGGGCGATTGCTGAAAAAGGTTGATACATCCGGGAAATTCCTTGGAATATTAAATAAAATTTCTGCAATCATCATTTGGATCACAGCTCTCTATATGGTGAAATCGCTTTTTTGAATCAGATAAACGTATTCGAACCAGGATTTAAAGTTACAGGACGCTTATGTATAAAAAAAGGGGAATGCATATCATATATGCATTCTCCCTTTTTTTGTCCTGATAAGCTGACGGCCGCCCTCATTCATCTTCATATCGTGAGAGTGGGTTATTGAAGAGCAACCAAGTCCTTGATCTCCTCTGTGGAAAGTTCGGTGATCCAGTTGTCACTGCTGATGATCTCGTCGTTCAGGGCTTGCTTTTTATCAAGCATCTGGTCGATTTTTTCTTCCAGGGTCCCTGTGCAGATTAGCTTATGAACGTGAACGAAACGCTGTTGCCCTATTCGGTAAGCACGATCGGTGGCTTGATTCTCAACAGCCGGGTTCCACCAGCGATCATAGTGAATCACGTGGTTAGCTTCTGTAAGATTAAGTCCAGTGCCTCCTGCCTTCAACGAGAGTATGAAGATGGGGAATTCCCCATCTTGGAAACGGGTGATCATATCATCACGCTGTTTCTTGTTCGCACTCCCGTTCAGGAATGGCACTTCAAAGCCATATCGTTTTTCCAGCAATTCTTTAATCATATTGCCCATCCCGATATATTGTGTGAAAATGAGACAGCTTTCATCCTGTTCGCGGACAGCATCGATAATCTCGGTCAGTTTCTCGAGTTTACCTGATCGGTTAGGTGCCTTCATGATGTTTTCCTTCTCCGTCTCTTTTAAGTAAAGAGCTGGATGATTGCAAAGCTGCTTGAGCTTATTCAGCATCTGGAGGATGATGCCTTTTCTTTCAAAGGCAGACAGTTGTTCGATATCAGTGAATGTATCTTTTATCAGTTGTTCATACAACGATGCTTGCTCGGTGGTAAGCGGAACGAATTCCTTTTGTTCTTGCTTATCCGGAAGATTAAGGGCGACTTCTTTATCGCGTTTTGTACGGCGAAGCAAGAAGGGCTGTATCAAACGCTGCAATTCCTTGATTTTATCCTTCTGTTCATCACGCTCAATGGTCGCCACATATTTTTCCTGAAACTGACCTAGCGTTCCGAGATAACCTTTGTTGATGAAGTCGAAAATCGCCCACAGCTCACTTAAACGGTTTTCCATCGGCGTACCCGATAAGGCGATATGATGTCTGCCGTTTAGCTTGCGGACCGCTTTGGATTGCTTTGTTTGGGCATTCTTGATGTTTTGCGCTTCATCAAGGATAACGCTGCTCCAATGGATGGTGGTCAGTTCAGCCACATCTTGGTGGGTCAGTCCATATGATGTTAAGACAATATCATGATCGGCTGCCAGTTTAGTAAATGCTTCACCTTTAGCACGATTCGATCCGTAATGAAGGTGAACTTTAAGTGATGGTGCGAATTTCTCCAATTCCTTTTGCCAGTTGCCCAGGACCGATGTCGGGCAGACGATGAGCGCCGATTGTACAGAGACGGATTCGGGGGCAGTGGCAATGATCTCAGCCTCATCACTGCTCTCTGTGCTGCTATCCTCTTCAACAATGATCGGTTCACTTTTTTGTTTATCCCTGGGGGCAGTGGGGAGCTCTTTACCGGCTCCTTCCTTGCCTTTCACATGAAGTAGGTAGGCGATCATCTGGACGGTTTTTCCAAGTCCCATATCGTCGGCTAGACAAGCACCAAAACCATGCTCCCTTAAAAAAAGGAGCCAGCTCATGCCCAGTTTTTGATAGGGGCGTAAATCACCTTGAAGTGCATTAGGGACTGGCAGGATGGAAATGTTTTTGGTTTCCCGGAGTCTTCCAACCATTTTACGGAGCTCCTGGTTCAATTCAAATTGAATCCTGAGCATCTCGTCGTTTTCAGAATCGTCATCGCCATCTTCATTTATGCCATTCAACAGTTCCTGTTGCAGCAAGTCAGTCAATTGGATGCCTTTTTCATTAGCTGTTTCCATCAGCTCCTGAATTTGTTTAATGAAAGCTGGATCAAGCTTGACCCATTGGCCGCGGATGAAGACAAGCCGCCTTTTTTCATTGACGAGCTCCTCAAACTCGGCCTCGGTGAGCTCTTTGCCATTTAATGAGAACCGCCAATCAAAGTCCATTAAAGCTTTTAACCCGACATAAGACGGGCCGCGGTTCGATTGGCTCTTCACTTTCGCCTTGACCTTCAATGAGGACTCCTTCAAGGCAAGCCACCACGATGGAAGGAGAATTTCGACGCCAAGAAACAGGAGCTTTTCGCTTGCATCGGTCAAGAATTCCCATGCATCCGTTTCCGAAATTTCCCTTTTCAGACGGCCATTTTCCCCAAGCCATGGCACGACGAGCTGCCAGCGTTTCGTAGCACGCACCACTTCACTTGCATACTTATTCCAGCCGCGCGGCAGTTTTTTTCCTGTATATGTTTCAATGATATTCTCATCCCTTTTTGAACGAAGGGTAACATCGAGTATCCAAGGCCCATTGCCATCAGGAGGCTCAGTTAAGCGGAGACCTATAGTGAATGGCTTGGGATCAGGAACGGTACCGAGCCATTCCTGCCAGCTGTCTTTGTCAAAAAAGGCTTGCAATTCTTCGGGAGAAAGTCGTGTATCCTTTAATGCCCCGACGGCCTCGCTCCATTTATGCTGCATGGGTGAATAGTTTTTTAAATACATATTAGCGGCACCGTTATACCACTTTTCGATAAAAGTACGGTTGGTTTCCAGCTCAGGTGAAGGGAGATCCAAAGATATTTCTTCTTCCCAAAAGGAAGGGACGAATTCCTCTTCCACTTCTTCCGGCAGCTTCCAGCCGATGGAGTCCAACTGAAGATTAGTGAAATCCGGTACGGGGATTCCGGCTTCAATGGATTCATGTAGAACGGGCGCTGCTGAAAGGCAGAGGGAGGATAACTCGGACCATTCCCATTCTATGAAGGAGTTAAAGCTTTCCCTGGCAAAAAAGTTGAGAAGTCCCCAAGCGTCAAGAATGAATACTTGATTTCCATCCACTATATCCGTAGTCATTTTGGTACCATAAAAGCTTGCGTCATCCCAGTTGAATAACAGCCTGCGTATATAATTCGTAGTGAGGAAGGTATTCTCTTCATTGACGACACCAAGGGCGTAGGTTCCGTTTTCGAGAGCCGCTATTTTGATTTTTAATTTCCCTGGATTAAACATCGATAAGCTTACCCCTTTTTAGTTCTTCTTGGAAAGCGCGAAGCCGTTTGGTTGAATCTGCTACATAAAGTATATAACGATCGAATACGTCTTCCTTTTTGCTCTTTTTATAGATGGTGCGCATCCTTTTCAAATAACGGACAGCTTGCTTATAAGCAGGCCGGTTTTTCAAAGAAACCTTTTCCTGGACCGCATGATAATAAAGGGGCAGGATTAGTTCCGGTTCTTTTGAAACCACTTCTTTGATGGATTCACTGCTGATTAAGTCAATGCTGATTTCCGAGTAAATATGCATCTCCACCCATTTTTTATATTGTCCTTGTTCAAAAAGGAAATTTGCATAGTTCCAATAGCTGTGCGGAAGGGTGGCCCTGTAAAATTTCTCAAGCAAATCGGTCCGTTTTAATTTATAACAGCAACTATTAATTAAAGTCGTGAACGTTCGGACGAAATCTACCCGCTTGTAATAATCGGATAAACCGGCAAGGAATTCCTGGACATTATGATTGATGAATTCAATGAAAGGGATGGCACGTGACCGGTTGTCAGATTCAGCCAGGAGATTCAGCCAATAAAAAATGTATGGACAGGCTTCCTTCTTCAATTCATGAAGAAGCTCAATCGCTTGTTTATCATGGTTCTCCAAAAGGGATAGGTGAATGGCTGCGAGGGAATAGGACGTCCTCTCTGTAGTGCCCATATACTTGTCGGGAAGTTCCTTATTGATTCGTTCCAGTTCCTCTTTACGCCATGAGGAGTTGGAGAACAAGTAGCTCCATATCTCCCGGTAGAGGTCAATCTTTTCGTATTCCAGGCCTTCTCCTCCATCCAGTAGTTTAGCTACATCTTCCTTGATGCTGAAAACGAAGGGATCAAAGGCGAAGGGCCTCGCTTGCCTGCTAAGCGGCTGTACCGATTCATGCAGCTCTTCTGCCAGGTCGACGGCAAGTGCATAAAAGACCCTGATCGTTTGAGTCTCACTTTTATGCAGCTGAATAACTCTCAGTGTCTGCTGCATCGTGCAAAATTGCGTAACGAAATGATAAAGCAACTTCCATTCCCTTTCCATTGGAGCTTTTGAGCTTAAGCGTTTAAAGTAAGTTTGTATATGATTTTCAATCATATAAGTAGCCTCGCCTATATGAGGCTCGATATGTTCCGAAAAGGCATCATGGACGAATTGCTTCCATGATGGGTAGCTTTTATCTAAGGTGATGGAATTCCCCGCCGCCTGCTTAAGTAATTCACTTGCCCGTTTAACCTGCTGCAGTGCTTGGGCAGTTGAGGTGTTTTTTGGCGCTTTCCATTCACTCAGCCATTCGGAAACACTAGCGTGTTCAGAATATGCAGAAAAGAAAACGGCCATTTGATGCCGGCATATGAACCTTGAATCACATGTACAGCTTCCATCCTGAGGGAAGAGCAGATTCAGCCTGGCCTTAAAGCGTGTCCCATCCTGTACCTCAGCCGCAATCGTGTCCGCCGCTTCTTCTTTAATATCAACGAGCCCCTGACGGTATAACTGGAGCCCTTGATTCACCACATCCGAATCTTCCGGATCCCCGGCCTCCAAAAATTCCGCCAGCCGCTCCCCAACTAACAACAACTCCCGCTCCATACTCTCCTCCTTCAGGGACAAGCCCTGTTTACCAAAATTTATATTTTTTGTATGATCATGAACCATCAGTTCTTTAACATATCGTAATCCTGCCCTTGGTTATTCTTGGGCCTTGCATATATTACATCCCGAGATTGATTGGCGGGCTTTTTCCATGGCCGTTCTCTTTACGTTCTAATCCAGTTAATCGAACAAGGCATCACTGCTTCTAGCCGTATATTCATAATAACCCTGTAAAAGTCAATATCGTCAAAAATCCCCTTGAATATAAGCGGTTCGGATATAAACAGGAATAACTGGCATTAACATTAACCATGCCTGAAATCCTTCATCCTCATCACGCTTCACAAAACTAATTGATGAGGGGCGGAAACCTTTTTTAAAGGTGCGTTTTTTGAAGCATCTCTTTATTATACTTCATTTTGGCTTGGAATTTAAAATGTTGAATGGAGGTTTTGAAAATGATACGTGTGAAATTATACATATTCCTGATGAATGGCTCAGTTTGCAGGCAAATGGGGTTCTCTATAAAAGTTAATACAAAGTTGACTGGAGAGGGAGCTGGAGGCAACGTTCAAATTGTACATTCCTAAAAAAAATGTAGAAAAACTCGACTTTCATCGAGTTTGCCAGTCTGGAGCCATTCCCGAGGGAATGGCCAAAAATATAGAATTAGTTTATTTTCATTTCGTTCTTCCAACTATCCAACTTTTTGTTGATGAATGTAACAAAGGTATGATTTTTTTGTAAATCGAATAGAAACGCTGACTTTTCCAAGTACTCTTTTGCCTCTTCAAAGTTACCTATAAGTTCAAAATTGTAACCCAAATGGTAGTGTAAATCAGCTAAAGCATATAATTGATCATGTTCGAGGCACCACTTTATGGCATCTTGGCAGCAGGCAATGGACTCTTCGTATCGGACCAGGCGTGTTAACACTCTGCCAAAATTATAGGATAGGCGTGTCTTTAGCGTTTTATCCGTCAAAAAGGGTAGGGCTTTCAAGTGATCCAAAGCTTTCCTTAACAAGGCAAATGCATTTTCGTACTGTTCTTCGGCAACATACATTACACCAAGGCTGCTTAAGATTTCAAGCTCCCGTTCAGAATATATTTTGTCGGTCGTATGAGTAATGGCGATGGCCTGATTAATGAATTCGATGGCTTTATCTAAATCTTTATTTTTTTCATATTCGTATATTCCCTTGTGCCAAAGAATCAATTGATGATTCTTTTTATTCTGAAGAAAGAGGGGACTGTTTTCCTCAGCCTTTACAATTTGCTGCATTTCCTCGTAATTACGGGTTCTCCTGGCTATTTTTAATTGATAAATCACTTCTTCAACGTAATCCAGCCTAGGGGTCATTCCAATATCGAAAAAATAGTTTACATCAACGCCTAAACGTTGGGAAATTAAGTAGAGGGTGGATGCATATGGATAGACATCGCCTTTTTCAATCTTGCTTATCTGTGCTTGTGTACAAATACCGGATGCCAACTCTTCCTGGGAAAGCCCGATTTGTTTACGTAGCTCTTTGATCTTTTGTCCAACTGCAAAAAAATCCATTTTGATTCTCCTTAAAATATGCCTAGAGTTATATTTTGTCATGAAAAATCGGTGAAAGCGGTATGTACAGGTCCTGAACGGTTTAAATAGAATCTTTAGTCGAAATATATGGTTTTTAGAAGTGTGGTTAAATATAACTATAGAATTAATTTCTATTTTAACCAATATTTTTTTAAAAGAAAAGGAGGAATGACCTATGAAAAAAAGTACTAAAGCATTAGTCGTATCTTTTCTTATCATCGCTGCTTTTGTTATTGTCCCAAGCGAATTACCAGGCCTTTACGCAGAACTTCCAGGTTTATATAAATAAGTAATGGAGCATCCCTTCAATCATTCAAGCATCTTCATTAGAAGATGTTTTTTTTATTATTAAATGATTATTCTTTTGCGCATATTCCTGTAGTTATAATTATCTATGAATGGGGGGTGTAAGATTCATTTGGTAGGTGCGGAAGAAACGTGAGCGTAGTTTGTAACGCCTATTTCCCTTTAATGATTTTGTTATAGTGTAAATAACAAAACGGAGAGAGGTGTAAGGTTAATGATGGATATTAATATGAAGATTCAGCCCTCTTTTTACGATGATGAATGTGCCATTGTGTTTTCTTTTTATTTTGATAAGGCCACCAGGAATATTGGTGAAGCAGTGGTATACACATGCAAAAAGTCAGATCAAAAAGAATACAGCCAAGATCATATAGATACAGATATACAAGAAAAAATCGCTTATATTAAAGAGTTTTCCATTGCAGATGAATATCAGGCAACCTCGATGAAGAAAATCAAACATTTTTTGAATGTAATCGGTATCAAGAAATGTGTAAAGCACAACCTTAAGGGAAATGAAATCGCATTTTAAACGATAAAAACTCATGACATACAACCCGTCATGAGTTTTTACCATTTAAATGAGAGTTTTGAGTATTCATCTTCTTTTTGATGAAATCGCTCATTTGCTTCCGTTCACTTGGTTTAGCGTTATTTGTTCTTTCAAAAAATTTAAAGTGTTGTTTATTGCTATCGGATTTCATGATGTCTCTCCTTTGCTTTTTTTTATTTACCCGTTTCTCATTAGTTAAAACATGATTTTCATGATAAAGAGAAAAAATAATGAACAAAAAATTTACATAATTATTCCTATAGTTATATTTTCTTCTGCGAATCACTGTATATAAGGATTAATAGGGTAATAACAAGTTGTATTGCCTGAATATGGAGGAATTTCGTGTTTTCTCATACTTTAAATAAATGCTAAAATGACCCGAATATCGGATTTTTCATTAGAAACATCAGTTTCTAGTACCCTAAAGTGAAGAGGGTTGAAGAACTCTTTTCGATGGCCCCCGAGGACTTGCTTGGGGGATTTTTTTATTTGGGCAATTTGTCCACTTTATTTCTATAATATGTTTCGTTTTGTTTGTCTATACATGGGTAATTATAAGAAATAAGATGAATTAAACCTTTTTTTCAGCAGTTTAATCGGAGGAATATATTATATGTATGTGAAAATGAAAAATGATCCCATTAAGCGAACTTTCCAGCAGTACATTTTTCCATTTGCGCTTGAAGGAAAGATGATTGAAAAGTTTGTGGAAAAGTTGTTTAAGGACAATTTCGTTTTTTTGAATTTGAAAGATATGGAACAAGAAAATCAATATTACGGTGGCCATAATGTTTCTCACCGTAAATTGGAAAAGTATTTCATGCCTTACATCGAGCCGATTTTATTTCCAGGCAATGCAAAACAGAAGGAAGGCTTGCGTCGTTTTACGAAAAAACTGGATATTGATTGTACCTTCGAATCACCCTATCTAAATACCCCATTTATTATCAACTCTATAGATATTTTCATATGCCCATTTCATATTGGCATGATGAACCTTCGCATTACTTTGCCTGAGGGGCTTTCTTATGATGATGTGCTCTATTTTGGCGATACATTCCGAATCCTCGAACCGATCGCTGATGATGAAGAAAAAACGAAAGTAAGCTGTCGGGAAAATCAGTATGAACAGGTGAAGGATTTCATTTTCAATGAACTATTGCCGCCAATTGAGGAATATATGGATGAAGAACAAAGCAACCCTACATATTTTGGAAGTTTACCCTTCTTCATCGATGAAAGAATGTACGTGATCAGTTATACTGCATTCCCTGAGAATCGTGATATTACTAAAAATGATTTATTCCGCATCAGTGAGCTGAACGGGTATGACAATGATGGTGAGCCATATATAGGCGCATTAAACCCCGATTATATAGACAAGTATTATCAAGAAAGGGTATACGACAGGTGGGGCAAGGAAACCTATTATATAACTAGCATGTATCATTTTGCGTGTGTCACGAAAGCTAAAGGTAAACTGGAGCAGGAACTGGCAAGCGAAATGTATGGCCAGCATTTTTATACAGTGTTGCTTTTCTTCTATTATAAAATCGTACTGCTAAAATTGTCCCATGAACATTCCAAGATAGATGTGGAAAAAGATCAGACGAATACGGAACAGCTGATTTTCATGATCACTCAGTTTTCTGCAAAGTACTTATTCACTGAAGTTAATAGTACGTCAATCGGTAAAGAGCTATTCAAAAAAACGGATGAAGCCTTCAGGATTGCCGCTCTCTACAAGGAAGTGAAGGAAACACTTTCCTATCTTTATCAAAATCAGGATAAACTGTCTGGGAAAAGCAGTAATTATCTCTTGCAAATACTAACGATCTATACGGTGGTTTCCGGGATATTCGGAATGAATCTATATATTGAAGATTGGAAAGGGAAATTGCCGTGGAAAGCTTATATGGATTACACCCTATACGAATGGGTAGCTGTCATTGTTACGACAAGCGGTCTGGTCATCTCGGCCATCTTGGGCTTTTTCTTTTTGAAAAAATGGCTGCAAGAGAAAAAAAGCCGAAAAAAAAGAATGCTTTAATATAAAAGTCCTGTACACTATGTACAGGACTTTTGTTTTAGAAAAAACATGGTCAACTAGAAAAATTAAGAAATTCGGAATGCAAAATCCCCCATTCCCCTAATATTTTGCTAAACTATAGGTATATCATTCTAACTATTCATTAGGAGGAAATCATGAAGAAACTAGCTTTAGTTTCCAGCTTATTGTTGATGAGCGTATTGTTCCTGGCCGGATGCTCGGATGAGCCAAGTCCGGAAGATCGCTTTGCGGCATATACGAAGCTTTGGAATAAACAGGATTTTGCGAAGATGTACGAGTATCTGTCGCCTGAGACAAAGAAAGAAATCAGTGCGGATGAATTTGCGAAGCGTTATGAAAAAATCTATACGGGCATAGAAGCCGACCAATTAAAGGTGGACTATAAACAGCCTAAAGAAGAGAAAAAGCATAAAGATGGAGAAAAGGTAAGCCTTTCATATACCGTTGACATGTCCACTATGGCTGGTGCTGTCAGCTCTGACCATAAAGCGACACTTGTCAAGGAAGGGGAAGGCGAGGAAGAAAATTGGTACATCAAGTGGGATGAAAGCTATATATTCCCTCAATTGGAAGCTGGGGAGAAGGTATCGGTTGAATCGTATCCAGCCATTCGCGGCGAAATTGTCGATAGAAATGAACGCGGCCTTGCCATGAATGGAACGGTGGCAGAAGTGGGAATCGTGCCAGAGAAAATGGCCAACGAATCCGAAACGGTTAAAAAGGTCGCTGGAATCCTCAAAATGTCCACCGACGAAGTGAATCAGAAATTAAAACAATCATGGGTAAAGCCAAGCTATTTCGTGCCCATCAAGAAGATGTCAAATGATAATACGGCAACCTTGGAAAAGCTATTGAACATTGCCGGTGTATCTGTCAATAATACGGAAGAGCGTATATATCCGTATAAAGAGGCTACTGCCCATCTAATTGGATATGTCGGTGAGGCATCTGCGGAAGATCTGGAGAAATTGAAAGGAAAAGGTTATACCGCAAGTGACGTTATTGGCAAGCGAGGTCTTGAGGAAGTGTTGGAAGCGCGGCTTAAAGGTGAACCTGGAGGTAAAATCTTTATTAAAACCGAAGATGGCGAAGAAAAAGTAATTGCTGAAAAGCCTGCTAAAGAGGGAGAAACAATTACCTTGACCATCGACGCCGAGCTTCAAAAAGATATCTTCGAGCAATATAAGAACGAAACTGGATCGGCATCGGCAATTGATCCGAAGACAGGCGAAACGCTTGCACTTGTTTCAAGTCCGTCATTCGATCCTAATAAATATATTTTCGGGATAACAAAGGCGGAACAAAAAGCGCTTGAGGAAGACCCGGACAAACCACTTTTGAACCGCTTCAGTTCGACGTTTGCACCCGGTTCAACCATTAAGGCCATCACTGCGGCTATCGCTCTGAAAAATGGTGTGGATCCGAAAGATTCGATCAATATCCAAGGGAAAACGTGGGCCAAATCAACATGGAAAGATCATTCCATTACAAGGGTGGCGGACCCCGGTGTTCCAATCGATATGGAAAAGGCATTAATTTATTCAGACAATATTTACTTTGCCCAAAAGGCTTTGGGGCTTGGAAAGGAAAAATTCACAAATGGACTCAAGGCATTCGGATTTGATGAGTCTTTGAACTACGATTATCCGATCAAAGCATCGAGCATCGGTAAGATCGACAGTGAGGGACGCTTGGCGGATGCAGGATATGGTCAAGCGCAAGTCCAAATGAGCACGCTACATCTCGCCATGACCTATTCAGCCTTCTTGAATGAAGGAAACATCCTGACACCTTCGTTAATAACAGGAGATAAAACAGAAAAGAAAATATGGAAAGAACATGCGATATCAGCAGACCAAGCAAATCAAGTCACCAAGATGCTGACACAAGTGGTGGAACATCCTAAAGGAAGCGGACATGGAATAGATGATCTTGGCATCAAAATCGCTGCTAAAACGGGAACTGCCGAAATCAAGGCATCCAAAAATGCCGACGGAACAGAAAATGGCTGGTTTGTTGCCATGGATACAGAAGACCCGGAACTTCTCATGGCATGGATGATGGAAGATGTAAAAGGACGAGGCGGCAGCCATGTCGTTATCGATCATATGAAACCGGTGTTGAAAAAGTATTTGAAGTAAAGAAGCGGGTGAAAATGCAGCAAGCATTTACCACTAAAAAGCAGGACATGGTTTCTTCCATGTCCTGCTTTTATTTTTTTACACGTTGAGGATTCCATTTTGTTAAGACAATAAAACTGGATTTGAAGGATAATGAGTCGGACATACAGAATGTAAAAAGAGTACACGCAAGCGGGATCCGATTTCTGCAGCAGTGACATCTTCCAGGCCATTACCCATGCTAAAGATAAATAGAATAGGGATGAGGATGAAAAGCAATGAGAAGTTTAAGGTATTTGTTTATCGCTTTCTTTATCATTTTTTTTACATTTCCTTCTCATGAAGCAACGGCAGCGGAAGAGAATACAACGATGGAAGTGAAACTGAAGAATTATTTGGGGAATAGAACCAGTGTCAAAATAACGGCAACCGGGGACTACCGTACTTCAGGGGGAGAGATATTCATTAGAGCGGGTGAAAATCTGACTTTGAAAGTGGAGTCGGCTAAACTTGCCGTATACAAAGGTTTTAAGAAAACGGGATCTTATGCTTCCTTTAAGGCAATTCCAGTTAAACCTGATGCTTCATTGTCCATAAACGGCCGTCCGTATCTTGGCTCATTTACCTTTACAGCGGAGAATGGTTACATCCGGCCAATCAATCATGTTTATATGGAAGATTATCTAAAGGGCGTTGTCCCGCTGGAGATGCCCGCACTATGGCATGCCGAAGCCTTAAAAGCACAGGCGATTGCCGCCCGGACTTATGCACTTCGCCATCAATCCACAATAATTGATGATACAGTTTCTTGCCAAGTATATGGGGGGGCTGCCGGTCACTATCGAACTAATTCAGCCATTGAACAGACAAAGGGCATGGTAATCAAACATGATGGTGAAATAATCGAAGCGTTTTTTTCCTCAAGCAATGGAGGAATGACCGAATTGAATTCAAATGTTTGGTCAAGTGGCACCCCCCTTGAATATTTATCTATAAAAGAAGATCTCTATGATTCGAAAACCAATTGGGAGATAATGCTGGACAAACAGCAAATCGACCTTTCAAAAATGGATTTATCTAAACCGGAAGAATGGTGGGCAAGTGTAAAGGAAAAAGATAAAACGGTTGTGCCAAAT
Source organism: Peribacillus aracenensis (assembly GCF_025175645.1). Classification (NCBI taxonomy): domain Bacteria; kingdom Bacillati; phylum Bacillota; class Bacilli; order Caryophanales; family Bacillaceae; genus Peribacillus; species Peribacillus aracenensis. The sequence goes on along the minus strand of NZ_JANZMJ010000016.1, from coordinate 51,001 downwards.
CTGAAGGTTTGGCTGAAGAATAATGGATATGCGAATAAAGATATTAAAATAACGGATATTCCCTTGTTAACATTTACAGATGAAAAAACGGGAGGCCGTGTAACGAAAGGCTCCATCCAACTGAATTTCTATGTAAGGGATCTCGTTGATGACAGGGGGAAACTTTTGCAGCAAACGGTTAAGTTTACTAATGTCGCGGCTTCCAAAATCAGGGGCATGGTGGGGCAAGAGGTGATGAAAAGCTATTTGGTTGACCATTCATCTACCAATCCTGCCAAAATTTCCATTAAAGGATCAGGATATGGGCATGGTGTAGGACTAAGTCAGTTTGGAGCGAAAAACAGAGCGGAGGCAGGCCAATCATATCAAGAGATTTTGGGGTTTTATTATCCTGACACAACTATAGAAAAGGAAAATGGACCAGGTGCTGGATCTAAAACGGAACTTGTCGTAAAGTCGGAACAGAATTCAGTAAACATGAAAGCGATGACGGATCGTTTAAATGATGAGGTTGGAATCACATACTCCCTAAAAGAAGATGCAGTGGTAACACTCACGATTAAAAATAGTAAAGGGAAAGCCATAGCTACCCCAGTCCGTGACCAAACAATGAAAAAGGGTACCCATTCAGCAATCTGGAACACAAAAGCGGTAAGTAACGGTACATATGAAGCAGAAATATCAGCAATGGACCGAAGCGGGATTGAAGGTTTGGACACGATGGCGATTAAGATCAGTAAAGATACATCGGCACCGAAAATAACCGATGTCAATACATCGGGTGATTATAGTACCGAGAAAGCGAACATAACCTATACGATCAATGAAAACGCAAATGTAACAGTGGCAATTAAGAACAGTAAAGGAAAGGTTGTTGGCATCCTTTCTGAAAGGCAGTTCAAAAAAGGCAGGCAATCGGCAACCTGGGATTTCAAAAATATGTCCAACGGGATGTTTACGATGACAATCTCCGCTAAGGATAAGAGTGAAAACCAGAAATCCATTTCAACGAAAATCTCCATTAGGAAGACCACGGGAATAGTGACAGCAAGCGAATTATATATGAAAGAAAATAAAAACGCATCCTCTGAAACGGTCGGGACTCTATACAGGGACCAAGCCGTAACGATCCTGTCTCAACAAGATGAATGGTATAAAGTGAAAAAGGGAAGCCAAATTGGGTATGTATTAAAAAAACATGTAAAAAAATGAATGAGGAGGACGTCAATTATGACGTCTTTTTGTATAAAGATATTTAGATTCCTCACCAAACTCACGAGTAAAGCGCAAACTCACGAGTAAAAGGAGCAAACTCACGAGTAAACGCCTCAAACTCACAAGTAAACGCATCAAACTCACGAGTAAAGCGCAAACTCACGAGTAAAAGGCACAAACTCACGAGTAAAGCGCAAACTCACGAGTAAAAGGCACAAACTCACGAGTAAATGCGCCAAACTCACGAGTAAAGTGCAAACTCACGAGTAAACGCCTCAAACTCACAAGTAAATGCATCAAACTCACGAGTAAAAGGCACAAACTCACGAGTAAAGCGCAAACTCACGAGTAAATGCATCAAACTCACGAGTAAAAGGCACAAACTCACGAGTAAATGCGCCAAACTCACGAGTAAAAGGCACAAACTCACGAGTAAACGCCTCAAACTCACAAGTAAACGCATCGAACTCACGAGTAAATGCGCCAAACTCACGAGTAAAGCGCAAACTCACGAGTAAACGCCTCAAACTCACGAGTAAATGCATCAAACTCACGAGTAAATGCATCAAACTCACGAGTAAAAGGCACAAACTCGCGAGTAAATGCGCCAAACTCACGAGTAAATGCCTCAAACTCACGAGTAAATGCATCGAACTCACGAGTAAAGTGCAAACTCACGAGTAAACCCACCAAACTCACGAGTAAAGTACAAACTCACGAGTATACTCACCAAAACTTCGGAGTATACTCGCCAAAACTTTGAGTTAACGGATTTCAATAGAAATGCCTACCAAAAAAAATCGAGTGTATGAGATAGAATTTTAAAAGGGGAATGAATGTATTCATTCCTCTTTTGTTTTATGCTGACCGGGAGTGAACGGAACATCGGCGGCTTTTGTGATGATTTTCGAAATATCCGTATTTTCTAGGACTCCATCGAAGGCTTCACTTCCTGGACCAGAGGCGAAAACGGGAATCATATTGGCTGTGTGCCCTCCTGTGGAACTGGCCGCCCGTATGCTTCGATCAGCTACACCCGCCTTATGGTGCCTGGCGATGGTGCTTCCGATTTCCCAATCGATTTGATGTTGTCGATAGACAAGCGTTCTATTCTTTTTTACGTTATCGATGAATTGATCGACTTCCTGATCCGTAAGGGATATATGTGCATACTTTTTGAATGTGGAAACGACACTTTCTGGATTGATTTCATTATTTTTATCGAATGTAAGCTGTTTGGACATATATTCAGATGAAACCTTGATTTTTTTCAATGCGGTGATATCCATTGTTTCAGAAGCGGAGGTCCCCATTGTTTCGTGGTCTGCAAGTACAACAATCAATGTATCATTTCGATTTTTTGCCCAATTTACTACCTCTTTCACGGTTTGGTCAAATTCGATCGTTTCTTTCCATATTCCGGTGATATCGGCTGCATGCTCCATATGGTCAATACGCGCACCTTCTGCCATCAAGAAAAATCCTTTATCACCCCTTGATAAAATATCCAGTGCTTTGGCTGTCATTTCGGGCAGGGATGGCTCTTGAGAATGTAATACTTCTTTATCCAGTTTGAAATTCATATAGGTAGGGTGAAATAACCCTAAAAGTTTTTCCGGTTTATTAATGGAACACAGTTCTTCTTTCGTCGTCGTAAACCCATATCCAGCTTGTTTAAATTTAGCGATTAAATCCTCGCCATTCTGCTTATCCGCCTTGAAATAGCTGGCACCTCCGCCGAGAATGACGTCGATTCGGTTATCAAATAGCTGCCTCGCGATATTTGCGCCACCTGTCCAGCGGTTAGGAACACTTGCACCGAAGGCAGCGGGTGTGGCATCGACTACCATATTGGTTGAGATGATCCCCACTTTTTTTCCATCGTTCTGAAACGCATCCAATATACTATCCACCTCGGAACCATTGGCATCGACACCGATTGATTCATTGTTGGTTTTTATACCAGTGGCAATCGCGGACCCTCCGGCAGCTGAGTCAGTGACGAAATTATTGGCGGAATACGTGTGCATCAGGGCAACATGCTCCAGTTGTTCCAAATGTAGAACACCTGTCTTTCCATATTCCAATTGCCGGGCAATCTCTATGGCCCCTACCCCCATGCCGTCGCCAATCAGCAATATGACATTCTTGGGGGTGTTTTTTGTCTCTGCTTGAATAGGGGAGCTCATGTAAATAAAGCAAAATATAAGAACGAATAATCCAAAGTGACGCGGCTGTGCAAGTTTATGAATGAATTTTCTGCTTGTGCTATTCATCTGTAATCCTCCAGTGGTTGAAAGTCTTCCTATTATTTGTTTAAATCGATAAAAAATCCCCTCCCAGAATTTCAGGATGGAGTTAATTTTTTTAGCGCTTTTAATGGAAGGGCATCCAGCCGCTTTTTACGTAATTTATCTTTCAAAAAAAGAAAGGATTTCTATATAATTACAATATGAAGGTGATAATTAACAAACAGTAAGTATTTAACTGATATAATTTCACTAAAGTGCAATTGAATTAATAGGAGAGAAAACCCTATGCTATCCAGTATGAAAAAGTTCTTCAAAGAAGGTTCTAAAGACTTAAAGAGAATTTATAAGTTGGTAGAAGATGTGAATCGGCTAGAGGGTAAATATGAAAGTTATTCAGATCTGGAATTAAGCGGAATGAAGGATAGATTTAAAAGCGCATTGGATACTGGTGACAATATATTGGATATACAAGCAGATGCTTTTGCGGTCGTGAGGGAGGCTTCTAAACGAGTATTGAATCTTAGGCACCATGATGTTCAGCTTGCAGGCGGTTTTGTCCTGAGTGAAAGGGGCATCGCACAAATGAATACGGGCGAGGGGAAGACGCTTGTCTCTACTTTGCCTAGCTATTTACATGCACTGTACGGTAATGGTGTCCATATCATTACGGCCAATGAATATTTGGCCAGACGTGATATGGAGTTAATGGGACAAATTCATGAATTTCTAGGGTTGACGGTTGGTTTGAACATTTCCCAAATGGGGCCTTCCGCAAAACGTGAAGCGTATGCCGCAGATATCACGTATGGAACGGCAACAGAGTTCGGTTTTGATTATTTGCGTGATAATATGGTGTACCGAAGAGAAGGAAAGGTTCAGAGAGGACACCGATTTGCTATCGTTGATGAGATTGACAGCATCTTGATTGATGAAGCGAGGACACCATTAATCATTGCGGGCAGGGCAAGCGACGGAACCGAGCTTTACCAAATCACGGCACAAATCATGAAGACATTTATAGAAAATGATGATTACGAGATTTTCAGCGAGTCAAGGTCTGCCTATTTTACGGATCAAGGGTCTGCCAAGATTGAAGAGGCCTTTGGTATCGACAATCTGTATGGAATGGAACATCAAGAGTTATTACATAATGTTACACAGGCGCTAAAAGCCCATGCAATCATGAAATTGGATGCGGACTACATTGTCATCGATGGAAGAGTTGCAATCATCGATAAATTCACAGGCAGGGTGATGGAAGGGAGAAGCTTCAGTGATGGGCTTCATCAAGCGATTGAGGCAAAAGAGGGATTGGAGATTTCCGAAGAGAATGAAACACAGGCCATGATTACCATCCAAAATTATTTTCGATTATATCATTCAATGTCGGGGATGACAGGCAGTGCCATGCCATCAAAGTCTGAATTTCAGGAAATATATCAGCTCCCCGTCATTGAAATTCCAACTAATGAGCCCATCATTCGAGTTGATGAGGTTGATTTGATTTATAAAGATGAAACTAGTAAAATCAACAAAATCGTCTCGGAAGTAAAACGGATTCATGATGGAGGCAGACCTATTCTGATCGGGACGACCTCCATTGAGCAATCTGAAAAAATTTCAGTTCAACTAAAGAAGGGTAATATCAAACATCAAATCCTTAATGCGAAGACGGAAGCGGATGAAGCGGAAATCATCGCGAATGCCGGGCAAAAAAATCAAGTGATGCTGGCTACGAACATGGCTGGGAGAGGAACGGATATATTACTTGCGAATGATATCAAGGAATTGGGCGGCCTTCATATTATCGGTACGGAGCTGCACGAAAGCCGCCGGATCGATATGCAGCTAAGAGGACGTTCCGGCCGGCAGGGTGATCCTGGTTCAACACAATTCATCATTTCTTTGGAAGATGATTTGTTTGATTACTATGATGAAGAAGAAATCGGGCGTTATATCAAGAAAATCAAAACGGATGAAAATGGATTGGTGCTAAGCCCTGCACCTGATAAATTCGTTAAAATGGTTCAGGAAACGGTAGAGCAGATGCATCAATCAAGCCGTTACCATCTATTGAAGTTAGAACATTCATTAAATGAGCAGAGTAAAATCATCTATGCAATGAGAGATCGGATACTTGATATGGAGCCTGGAAGGATACCGGCCATTTTACTTGAATATATCGAAAAATATATTACTCGGCTCACAGTGAAATATTATCCTGAACATATGGTTGAACCTGATCCCCATGCCTATATTGAAGAGCTTTCCCATGTTTTCCTGTCGTTAGGTTGGCAGGCAAGTGATTTTCAGGATCCAGAAGATCAAATTGAAGGAAAAGCGTTGGATGCTTTAGGTGAATTGGAATCGAGACTGAGGCTGATGATCTTTCAAAATGATGCAGAATGGGGAAACCAGTTGCGTGCTTTCATGCTGCAGCATATTGATACAAGTTGGATGAACCATTTAGATGAAATGAACAGTCTGAAGGAAGGCATTGGTTTAAGCGGATATGGTCAGCAGGACCCATATACACTGTTTGAAAAAGCGGCTCTCAATCAATTCAACCTTCTATTAAGTAAAATTGAGTCGGAGATAAGCATCCGTTTTATGGAATATATGAAAAGCAATCGGGAAGATGCAGCTGCTTTGGAGGGTGAGGAACGATGAGTTTATTTGGAAAAAGGGATAATGCAGCTTCAGATGTACATGAGTTATTAAATCAGGATGACACCATTCATACTGCCCTGATGTTTCACAAAGGGTGGGAAATTTCCAAGCAAGAGGAATATGTATATAAATTCCACCATAAAAGGCTGCCTGCATTAAAACCGAACCAAATTTCAATATCAGGCATCAAGCTGACCAGGGTGGAAGATGATGTAATCATAGTGGCTTTTCTGCGAAATTCAATAGAGAAAGCTGTCAGGTTTGATATCGTGGATTTACTGTTAGTTGATGGAGATGGAAAATTCCTCGCAAAAAAGACATTCGATCTTACAGAGCTTGGTGAGATTCCAGCACTCTCATGCATGCCATGGCGTTTCTTATTCGAGGAAGAAGATATGTTGGCGGAATCGATTCCTGATGAAGGTTGGAAGATTGCTTTTGAATGGAAGGGAAAGTAGGAAAACAACAGCATGAGTCTAGCGGCAATCTGCAGCTTTTTTGCCGGAGTGCCAAAGCAAAGCCCTCATCCTTTTAGGGATGAAGGCTTTTTGTTTATTAGGGAAGTCATTAGTGCCAAATATTTATGCTGTTTTCTGTGTGCAATTTCTCATAAATGGCAACGCTAAGTAATATTTATAAGTAATCTTCCGCAATCAGGCATTACTAAGGCTTGGAAATAATGAAGAGGAAAGTGGCAGGAGCATGAAGAATAACCTGAATCAACGATTGAAGGAGAGGCTATTTGAGATATTGTCATTTTCAATCGTGGCCATACTTTTCACTTATACGAATGATAGGATGGGTAACGATCTTTCTATTGGAATCATTACGATAATCATCGGTGTTGCCGGTTTTATTGTTTATTTGAAGGAATGGATAACGAACCGAATCGTAAAGGGCATCATTTTTTCAGTTTTCCTTCTTTCGATCATGGTCTTTTTCCTTGGGGACATCTGGTTTTATCGTTATTATTCGACACCTTTAACTTCCTATATGTGGATGCAAAAAAGCAATCTGAATGGGCTAGGTGAAAGTATATTCAGTATGATGGAAATGAAGGATGCAATCTTTCTTCTGGCAGGCATCCCAATTGCTGAATCATTTGTAAAGAAAAAATACCCTCTCAAGCATATGGCACTAGTGCCGGTCGTAATATTCCTGATGATAGCAGGATTAAAGCCGGTCAAGAATATCTTTTTCGACAAAGTGGATATAACCCGGCGTTATGAGGCGAATACCTTCTTGCGAAACTGGGGTCCTATCGGTCATCACGCATTGGATACATATGCCTATTTTATTGACTCGGGAAGGCATGGAATGTCCTCGGAAGAAAAGAAAGCTGTCTCTGATTACTTCAATAAAAAGAAAGGAGAGGAAAATGTCCATTCCGGATCCTTGGAGGGGAAGAACCTGATTATCATCCAGGTGGAATCTTTACAGTCGTTTCCGCTATTTCAAAGCAGTGCCGGGCAGGAGGTCACGCCATTCATGAATGAACTGGCGAAAGGGGGATTGTACTTCCCGAATGTATATCCACAGACGGTATTTGGAAATTCATCTGACGGAGAACTTATCGTGAATACCGGTCTATTTCCTTTAAAGCAAGGTGCGACCTTTTTTCGATTCCCTTATAATGATTTTCCAGGTCTAGCTAAGGAATTAAAGAAGTCGGATTATCAAAGTTTTGCTTTCCACGGAGATGAAGAAGACTTTTGGAATAGGCAGCATGCATATCCCTCGTTAGGGTTTGATGACTATCTTTCCATAGAGGATATGCAGCAGGATGAGATGATTTCGATGGGCTTGGGAGACCGCAGTTTCTTCAATCAAAGCTATGATTTCTTAAAAGATAAACGAAATCCCTATTACGCCTTTTTCGTTACTTTGACCAGCCATGTACCTTTTTCACTGCCGAAAGAACAGATAACATTGAAGTCTGAAGCTGGAAAAGAGAACAGTTACCTGACCAAATATTTTGAAGCGATTCATTATACAGATTCAGCCATCGGGGATTTCATAAAGAAGTTGAAGGATGACGGGAAAATGAAAGACAGCGTGATTGTCATATACGGAGATCATGATGGCCTATTTTTAAAAGATAAACACGAGGTTGAAGCGTATTACGGCAGTAAAATTAGCGATGAAGAGTGGATTGAAAAATATATGCCCATTCCCGTGATCATTTATCAGGAGGGTATGGAAGGAAGAACGATTGATAAGGTAGCGGGCCAAATCGATATTCTGCCAACTCTATATGATCTGTTCAATATTAAGAGTTCTTCGTACTTTGGAGAGAGCATGCTGAATGGCGATGAGGGCGATGCTTTGATATTGAAAGGGGATTATGGTTCTCAAATGAAAATAAATGGGGAAGGCAAGGTCGATGGTTTTTCATCTGAAGACCAAAAGGAGATCGAACTGAGTGATCAAGTGATACGTTCAGATTACTTTAAACCAATTGGGAAAAAGGTAAAAAAAGAGGATGACTGATAAAAGTCATCCTCCATCCATTATAATCCCAGATGTGCTTTCACACGATTTTGGGCTTCTAGCTTTGTTTCTTCTGGAACGATATTGTACCAAATGCCGTTTACCCGTTGATTGTCACCTTCAAGTGTATATTGTTCAATATTTTTGAGGGATGATTTGTAGTTATTTTGGATACTTAACATGTCATTGAAACTTAAATTAGTTTCTACGTTTTTACCTAGAGCTTCGAATATATCGTCATAATTGGTAAGAGTTGAAAGGCTTGCCCCTTTTTTCATGACAGCTTGGATAACCTGGCGTTGCCGCATTTGCCGTCCATAATCCCCGCGGGGATCTTCTTTACGGATTCGGGAATAAATCAAGGCCTCTTTACCATTTAAGTCGATTGTGCCTTTGTTGAAGGTATATCCTTTATAGGCAAGGTCCATATCATTATCGACTGTGACACCACCAACAGCATTCACAATATCCTGAAAGCCTTCCATATTCATTTTGACGTAATAATCAATCGGAATATCCAAATAGGCTTCCACTGTATTTATCGACATGGCAATTCCGCCATATGCATAGGCATGGTTCATTTTATCGGTTGTACCTTTACCGATGATCTCCGTACGGGTATCTCTCGGTAAACTCAATAACTCAATCGATTCCTTTTTAGGATTAACCGTCATGACAATCATCGTATCTGATCGACCTGAGTCATTCTTTCTTTCATCCACACCAAGAATTAGTAATGAAAATGGATCTTTGCTTTTGAACTTGATGTCCTCTACTCGCTTATCCGTTTTATGGGCTGTACCCTGCATGGTGCTGATCGCACCGGCCAATGATTGATAAACGGAAGCGCCATAAACACCTGCGCCAATGAAAAGGATAAGAAGGGTGAAGCCGATTATTTTAAACGTTTTGCGTTTCTTTTTCTTTTTTTTATGTTCGGATCTCATCTAATATTCCTCCCTTAACCATCCCACAAAATGGAAGGTGTGAAAAAGTACCTAGTCGGTATTTTTAACTATACCTTTTTTTTGTCAAAAATAGAATAGTTTCTTTTTGTACTTAGAGTGCATATTTACCTTTTTTCATCCAAAAAAACGAAGGATTCTAGAGAAACCGAATTCCTTCGTTGGCAAATCATTCGAATGTTTTGTAAATTGTATAACCCGGAGATAGAGAAACTATGATACTTTTGCATGAAATTGCCAGACTTTAAGAGGAAAGTCTGGCAAAAAAAATCTTATAAACTTCTATAACCGATGAATTTACTTTTGAAATAAGAGTTTGAAGTAGCACTGATTGTTACTCCCTTACTTGATGAGGCATGAATGAATTCCCCGCCGCCCAAGTAGATTCCCATATGGTTTACCACTGATTTATTGGAACCAGTTGCAAAGAAGATAAGATCGCCGGTTTTCGGTGAAGTAACTTTTTTACCCATATCATAATATGTGGAAGATGAAAGCCTCGGAACATCATACCCAGCCTTCTTGAACGTATAGTAAATAAATCCGCTGCAATCGAAACCTGATGGGGAGGCACCCGCCCACGAATAAGGTGTACCAATTAATTTCTTTGCTTCGGAAACGAGCTTGGCCACTTTGTTCCCCGAACTTGGGGCTTCCACTTTTCCAACATCGTTATTATCTGCAGTGCTTGCCGATTTACTTAATTTTAGTTTTTGACCCACTCTGATTAAATCGGACTTTAACGAATTGATTGATTTAAGCTGGGCTACAGACAAGTTGGTTTCCTTGGAAATCTTAGAAAGGGTATCACCTTTTACCACTATGTATATAGACGAATTGGCTGGGGTCTGTGTCACATTGGATGGTTTGGAGCTGCCTGGTAAATCAATGGTAGTGGTGGTGGTTGATTTAGATACGATAAGTTTGGCGCCTGCATAAATTCTATCGGATTTTAAGTTATTCATTTTCATCAATTCAGCAAGTGTAAGGTCATGCTTGTTTGCTATCCTTGTTAAGGTATCACCTGAAACAATGGTATATGTGGTTTTATTTGTTTTTTTCACGGAAACAGAAGAAGCATTTGATGTTGTTGTGGAGTTGGGTGTAATTAATTTCTGATTGATACTCAAAAAGTCTGATTTTAAGTTATTAAGCTGTTTTAAGTCTTTTACCGTCGTATTATGCTTCTGGGCGATTTTACTTAAGTTATCACCGCTTTTAACTGTATATGTACCGGCAAGGGCAGGAGAAACAAAAGTCGAAGATAAAATGGCTAATGTCGAAAATGCGACAACACTTTTTTTCACGGTTTTCCACCTCTAATATGTCTTTTTCCCTATTCTAACAAATTATTTGGGGATAAACATATTACATTTTTATTACATGGGGAAAATAGTATTATTTTACTGGTTTATATTGGTGGGGTTTGAGTATTGTAATCTACAATATTTTCTATATTATGAGTCTTTTTTCACATTGTGGATTTTTATGTTTTCGTTTGTCATTTGCTGTAAAAATACACCTGTTTTTAGGGTATGTTTGAAAAAATGAAAACCCACTTCGTTTTACGAAGTGGGTGGTTTTATTTAAAAAGGAAATCAACTAAATCCCTGCTTGAATTTCCCGTGGAGTATTCATTCCATTTTTGGTTAAAGGAAGCGATCTTCATTAATGAATGATCGGAGGTACGGATTTCCCTTAGGAGCTCTTCTGTGGTAGATACCACGGGTCCAGGCATGGAAGAAGAGTAGTCCTCCCAGAATCCTCGTTCCTGCACATACTTTTCTAAGTCATATGCAAAGAATATCATAGGTCTTCCCAAAAAAGAGAATTCAAATGGTATCGATGAGTAATCGGTAATTAAAAGATCCGTACTGATCAGCAGTTGATTAACGTGAAATTCACTATTGACAGGGTAAATGAATCCCGGAAACTTATCTTGTAAATCATGCTCTGCTTTTACAGCTGGATGCAGTTTCAGTAATAACGCATAATCTTCGTCCTGAAGTTCCTTGAAGAGCAATTCCAAATCAAGTGCAATCTCTCCGTCGTTCAAGCCGTCATTACGAAATGTAGGGGCATATAACATGATTTTCTTATGCTCAAGTTCTGGATACTTGGCCAGCAAAGCATTACGGGCAGTTCTTTTTGATTCATCATTAAAGAAGAAATCGGTCCGAGGTATTCCAGTCCTTAGGATATGGGATGCTGGCAGTTGAAAACTTTCCTGATAAATCCCTGCCATTATTTCTGAACCTGCCGTAACATAATCAAATCTTTTATATACCTCTAAAAATCTTTTCCTTGCACCGGCTGAACGGTTTTGAATGGAAGGGTCCTTTGCCCCGAATTGCTTAACGGCACCTGCCGCATGCCACACTTGAACACATGTCACTTGCTTTTTGAATGTAATGGCTGAAAGAAAGCCAAAATAATTATCGATGATGATCCATTTTGATGTAGCCAGATGATAAATCGACCGGATCATGGCAATGATATCTTTTGATTCAAACGGAAGGACGATGGTTTCCCCATCGTCCCTAACTTGTATAGAACTGCTTGATTTCATTAAAAAAACTTTTTGAACGGAAATGTCCTGCTTGTCCATTTCATCTGCGATATATTGGCAATTGTCCCCGAATGATGTGACAAAGGTCGTTTTGTCATGTGAAGGGAAAAGTTTAAAGATAGAGAATAAAACTTTGAAACAAAAAAGATAAATCCCTATCGCGAATTCTTTAGCCATTAGTAACTTGTAAAAGGTCATCTTTAATTTGGGAAGTCGAAATGCCGATTGTCCTTGGAAGGTAGACCACTTCACAAACTTCGGATAATTCATCGAATTGGCCTTTCCAGTCATCACCCATTACAAAAATATCTACACCTTCACGAACGATGTCTTCCCTCTTTTGTTCCCAATTGTCTTCCGGTATAACTTCATCCACATAACGGATTGATTCAAGGATCATTTTTCTATTTTCAAAGCTATGATAAGCTTTTTTATCTTTTAAAGCATTGAATTCATCCGTCGAAATGGCAACAATCAGATAATCTCCTAAATCTTTAGCGCGTTTTAATAGATTGATATGGCCCCAATGAAGCAAATCAAAGGTTCCGTAAGTGATTACTTTCTTCATTTTTATTCCTCCTTTAAGACTCTTAAACTGTCATTCAATCAAAATCATATATATTTGGTCTATTAGAATATGAAATGGAACAATGAAACAGGCAGCTAGCATTTCAATTCTGCTTGTTTTATTCCTATATTTTTTTAGACAATGGCATTCTCTAACTAATTATAACTTAATAGCTTTACAAATAAACCACATTTTTTTTACAAATAAACCACAATTTTTTACATTGATGATTATTGTAAATATTAATTTTTAAGCTAAAATAAAATGTTGACTAATTTGTCTTACTCTGTAGGGCATAATAAAGTAGCTATAGAAATGCATGGTTTATACTGAATGGTATTTATTCTTAAAATGAACGATAGGATAAGAAAATTTCATCTTGCTGCAATCAGAATAAGCCATTCACAATTTTACCACGTTTAGGAGAGAACAACTAGAGGAGCATCATAAATCCCTGTAAATGGTGAAGGTGAAACTGCGGGAGGGGGCAGGTATAGGCCATCAATCTATCGCTTCACATTTAATAGAAGTGCAAGTATAACAGTTGGCTGTTTTGAAAGCGTTCACTTTGATGTTTAGAAGACTTCTTTACAATTAGAAACATGTTTTTGCTATTCCCTTTCCATTCTGGCAACATGGAAGAACGAACATATTTACGAAATGTTTTCAGTTTCAGTATGTTCATTTCCAGTCTCGAACTAACCAATATTATCTTTTTTGTTTATCTGAGGGATTAAAGGTAATTTATGGACGAAATGCCTGTCTGTTTAATGATATTGAGGAAAAACCGAAAAAAGTTTATGATTTTAAAGTATAATGAATGATTCATTTTATTTAAATAATAATTTGTTATAGGTGGTCTAAAATGATTAAAAAGCTTCTTGGAAAAGGGAAAGCAAAAAAAGCTCCTAAAATTAAGCTGAAACAAGTTCTGACCATTGTGCAAGAGGAAAATAAACTGTTGATAAAAGGGCAATTTTCAATAGAACATTATTGCGCAAAAGAACTATGGCTATATTCTAGGGATAATGAAAATCAAAAAATAAAAATAGCTGAATCAGTGAGCACATCTAAATTTGAGTTTAAAGTAGATATGAAGGATTTAATGCGGAAATTAGAAGATGTTGAACCGACTGTTTTTGACTGTTACATAAAGATTTCCGTTCCAGTTGAAAGGCTGAGCAAAAAAACGATACTTAGTATCGAGCATAAAGCCGAATATGTAGAAGTGAACGAACAGGTTCATATCGAATATCCAATTCGTTTCGGGCGTTTCCAGGAAACGCACGCGAACAATTTGAGTATTTATAAATATGAAGATAACCAAAGTATATTCTCTATAACGAATAAGGGGAATTTATCTCTTTACTTCAATGTGGTCCCTAAAATTTCGATTAAGTCTCAAATTGAAAAAATTAAAAATAAGTCGAAAACCATGCAAATTAATGGTCAAATTTTCACCAAGCATTCAAGAATCATAAAAGGCGAGGGCCTTGTAAAAGGAAGGCAAAGTTCCAAAGAATATCAGGCAAATATATCTTTTATTCATAATGAGGAAATGATTATTAAGAAATATGGACTTAATCGTTATATATATGATTTGAGATTGGATCTAGAACAATTAGTCAGTGCGGAATTGGAAGATGATGTATATGACATTTACATGAGACTACATTTACATGATCAGGAAGAGCCGAAAATGGTACGCGTCGGAAGACCAACCACCAGAACTAAATTATTTACTAAAGAGACCGATGTCAGCTCGAATGATGGAGTGGCTATCGTCAATCCTTACTATACCTTTAAAGCATCCAATTTATCTTTGGAAGTGTTTAACTTCACTACAGAAAGTTATCGGTATCTAAAAAGGATGATGGGATGGAGGAGATACCTGACTTTATTTAAAAAGAAAAAGGATGTCTGGCTAGTTGGAGAAAGAACGTATAAAGCCCAGGATACCGGATATCACTTTTTTAAATATATGAGGGAAAATCATCCAGAAAAAGAAGTGTATTATGTAATAGAGGAAAATTCCGTGGAAGCCAAGAACGTCGAGCCCCTTGGAAATGTACTTTATTTCAAGTCAAAGGATCATATTAAAAAGACAATGGAATCGACACGTATCATTTCATCACATCACCCGGATTATTTATATCCTTTAAGGACATCCGAATTTAAAAATCGTGTCAAGGGAGTTAAGGTTTTTCTTCAACATGGTGTTATGGGCACTAAGAATATGGTGGCAAACTACGGGAAAAATGCAGTCTCCGGTTTTAGTACGGATGTTTTTCTGGTAAGTTCAGACTTTGAAAAGGATATGATTGTAACTGATTTTGGTTACAACGAAAAAGAAGTATTCGCGACGGGACTTTCGAGGTTCGACTCGCTGTTTAAGGATGATGTTTCAACAAAGAGGCAATTATTGATCATTCCAACATGGAGAGATTGGATTACTTCCGATGAAATATTTTTGGAAAGCGAGTATTTTGAAAGGTATCAGAAGTTAGTGAATCACCCGGTATTACATGATCTATCTAAAAAAGATGGGTTTGAAATCATTTTTTGCCTTCACCCTAATATGCAGAAATTCACATCTTATTTTAAGGATGCCCCTGTTAGGGTAATTAGTCAGGGGGAAGTGGATGTCCAAAGATTAATCAAGGAAAGTGCGATTATGATCACGGACTATTCAAGTGTTGCTTTTGACTTTAGTTTTCTGCATAAACCGGTTATTTACTATCAATTTGATAGAGATCATTTCATAGGGAAAAGACCTTCACATTTGGATTTGGATAACGATCTTCCTGGTGAAATCGTGAATGAATTGGATGAATTATTGGGTGTATTAGCCGAATATGCCAATACTGATTTTGTCATGAAGAAGAAGTATATGGACAAAGCCAACCGTTTTATTAAATATCGCGATGTCCATTCTAATTCAAGGATATTCGAAGTGATTCAAAATGCAGAAAAAGATCAAAATTCACTAATTAAATTATATAACCATCCAATATCGAAACTCATTTTGAATCGGTTTAGGAAGAGTGATAAATATTTCCCTGTCATGAAAAAAGTTTATAAAATCATGTCCAGGGTTATCCCGGTTGACCGGAACCTTATTCTTTTTGAAAGTGGGATAGGGAAGCAATTCGCCGATAGCCCCAAGTATATTTATGAAGAACTGGTCAAAAGGGATAATAAATATAAAAAAGTTTGGGTGTATAATGGTAATTTACCGATAAAAGGAAAGAATACGAAGCTGATAAAACGCTTAAGTCCGGAATACTATTATTATTTAGCCAAAGCAGGTTATTGGATAAATAATCAAAACTTCCCTACCTATTTAAGCAAAAGGAAGGAAACGACTTATATTCAGACTTGGCATGGTACCCCTTTGAAAAAAATGCTATTTGATATAGACAATATTCAAGGAAGAGACGATGGGTACTTAGATCGAGTGCATGGTGCAACGAGAACATGGGATTATTTAATATCACCAAGTCCATACGCATCCACGGCCTTCAGAAGCGCTTTTAAGTATGAAGGGGAAATTTTAGAAACGGGATATCCAAGAAATGATTTGTTTTACAGGGAAGATGCTTCAATAATTTCCAATTCGGTGATGGAAAAATTGAAGATACCAAAAGGAAAAAAAGTCATCTTATATGCTCCTACATTCCGGGATAATCAAACATCGAAAAACAATAAATTTATTTTCGAACTGAAATTTGATTTGGAAAGAATGAAGGAAGAACTAGGGGATGAATATATCCTGTTATTAAGGATGCATGTCGTTATCAGTAATAATCTCAGCATCCCGAGTGAATTTGAGGATTTTGTGATAAACGTATCCAATTATTCAGATATTCAGGAACTTTACCTGATTTCCGATATATTGATTACGGATTATTCTTCAGTAATGTTCGATTTCGCTAATACCGCCCGGCCGATTTTGTATTACACGTATGATCTGGAAGATTACAGAGATAACATCCGTGGATTCTATATGGATTTTGAAAAGGAAGCGCCTGGTCCATTTTTAAAAACAACTGAGGAGATTATCGAAACTATTACCAATATTGATGAAATAAACATGCAATATAAAGAAAGATATGGTTTATTTAGAGAGAAGTATTGTGGAATAGAGGATGGTAAAGCTACCCAGAGAATCGTGGATAAATTTTTTAATGATTGATTCCTAAGATAAAGGGTATTGTTGCTTAAGTAACTGGTAATTTGGCTGCCCAAGTCGAACGTCAATGTTACCTCTAGACATAAAAGGAGAGAGGAATCGTATGAATTTCTTGGTACGTCAAAAAGCGAGGGAACTTTTAAAGAGCGGTAATATTCAATTTAAAAATAGCCCTGTAAGCTTAAGAAATAAATTTTTAGGAAAAGGAAAAAAAGTTACGGTAGTCACTGCTGCATATAATGCTGAAAAATTCATCAGGAAAACGATTGAATCAGTAATCAATCAAACCATGGGCATAGATCGGATTGAATATATTATCATTGATGATTGTTCGACAGATGGTACAAGTAAAATCATTCAAGAGTATACAGCCAAATATAAGAATATCTGTTCAGTTACCCTAAAACAAAATAATGGGTCACCTGGGACTCCGAGAAACATTGGAATAGAATTGGGAACATCCAAATATATAACTTTTTTGGACGCGGATGACTGGCTTGCCCATGATGGACTGGAAAGCCTCTATAACATCTTGGAGGAAACCGGTGATGATTATGTAGTGGGCAAAACGGTAAAAGTCGAATCTGGGTCAGAGAGTGTGATCGGTGAGTTTGCTTCCATTAAAGAAAGAAGAAGCATCACCCCGATGGATGTACCGCACTTTTTTTATCATATGGGTCCAACGGCCAGAATGATGAATCTGCATATGGTTAAAGAAAATGAAATTGGTTTTCCGAATATGAAATTCGGTGAAGATAAATGGTTTTTTACTGATGTTTTCTTTAAAGTCAGAGCTGTATCAACTACTAAAAAACCTATTTATTATGTCAATAGAACGTCGGAAAACCCCTCTTCTTTAACACGTGTCACGAATGTGTTGGACAAAAGAAAAGCGGATATTGAAATAATAAAGTATATTCAATCCAAGGATATGGCCATTGAATTGAAAAAGGTGGCTCTTAACCGGATTTATGAGTACGATATTGTAAAAACGTTCGACAGTCAAATCTTTGTGAAATCCAAGAATAAAGAAGATTTTATAGAAATATTAAGGGAAGCTGTCGAAACTGCGAAAAACTTGTCATATGACTTCAAAAATGAATTTAAAGTACCTATTTATAAATTGGCACTTGAATTATTCATGGAGGATCGTATTGATGATTTCGTAAAGTTGTTTGAATGGTTAAAGCGAGATTCCAATAAAAAATACCATATAAAAGATGGTTTACCTTATTATGAACTTCCATTTCTGAAAGACGAATATCGCTTTGTCAGGATACCGATGCTTGCCCGTGCACTGGATTCTTATATTATGGATGATGTCTACCACCAAAGTTTTGAGATTTATGGTGATGATATAGACAACATAGATTCTGTATTGATACGTGATAGGACAAGAATTGACAATGAAATCAATTGCGGAGTTCAAATAGAAGGTAATAGAGGCTATTTCACTGTTTCATTAGATGAAATTGATAAAATGGAAAAGTCGTTATTTACGGTGTTCATTCGCTACAATGATTATCAATTGGTGAATATTAAAAGAATCCTGAAAAATAAGATGACGTATAATAAGAAAAATGTGGAGTTTTATACAACAGTGGCAAATAATTTGGGACTGGCAATAAAGTCTTTGGAGTAGCTGTTAGGAGTACACCAAAAATAAGCTCTCCCTTCTATTGGGCGAGCTTATTTTTCATTCGATGTATTAGCATGGTTCCAATATCATTAATCAATAAAAAGGGAGATCGGATATGTCAAATGAAAAAATACAAACCTCAAAGAGACCTTCCCTTCTATCGCTAGTTAAAAATAAGGCAAAAGCAATTTTTTTAAGAGGATATAAAATGGCTTTTGCAATGGCGGGCACAGTATTGCCGGTGGACCGGAAGCTTGTTATTTTCGAGAGCTTTTTGGGCAAGCAGTATAGCTGCAATCCCCGGGCGATTTATGAATACTTGCAGAGTCACCATCCTGAATATAAAATGTATTGGAGCGTGGATAAAAGATATACAGCTCATTTCGAAGAGGCAGGCATCCCATATCTCAATCGTTTTTCATTCAGTTGGCTGCTCAAAATGACAAGGGCCCATTATTGGGTAACGAACAGCAGGCTCCCGCTTTGGATTCCGAAGCCGAAGCACACGATCTATTTGCAAACGTGGCATGGTACTCCATTAAAGAAACTTGCGGCGGATATGGATGAAGTTCATATGCCTGGAACAACGACGGATAAATATAAAGAAAATTTCCATGCCGAATCAAGTAAATGGGATTATTTAATTTCACCGAATGCTTATTCCAGTGAAATTTTTGCCAGGGCCTTCAATGTCGATACTTCTAAAATTCTGGAAACTGGTTATCCTCGTAATGATATACTTTACAATGGGGATAATCGTGATACAATCGACTCATTGAAACAGAAGTTGGGTATACCAATAGAGAAAAGAATCGTTTTATATGCCCCGACTTGGAGGGACGATGAGTTCTATAGCAAGGGAAAATATAAGTTTGAAATAAAGCTGGACCTGGATCGAATGAAACGGGAATTGGGGGAGGAGTATGTCATTTTGCTCCGTCTTCATTACTTGGTTTCAGAGAATTTGGATTTATCGGCGTATCATGGATTCGCCTATGATTTATCCGGTTACGAGGATATCAGTCATTTGTATCTTATTTCGGATTTATTAATAACTGATTATTCATCCGTATTCTTTGATTACGCAAATTTACAGCGTCCGATGCTTTTCTATGTATATGATATTGAAAATTACAGGGACAAGCTTCGCGGGTTTTACTTTGACTTTGAAAAGAATGCACCTGGTTTGTTAGTCAAAACATCTGATGCGGTCATTGATAGTATCAAGACGGTGAAATACGAAAATACCAATGATATCAATCATTTTCACGAGCGGTTTTGTGCACTCGAGGATGGCCAGGCTTCACGCCGTGTCGTAGAAAAAGTGTTTTTAGGAAGGTCTGTGTAATTTATGAGTTCAGCTTTGACCGTTTTAAAAGAACAAATCAATAGTTTTTATTTGGTAAGGCGTTTATCTGTTTATGAAGTGAAAAGTGCCAACAGCAATAACTACCTGGGAATCCTATGGGAAATCATCAATCCGATGATACAGATTGCGATTTATTGGTTTGTATTCGGATTTATAATCTTAAATCGCGGTGAAAATTTCCTTCCATGGCTTATGGCAGGGATCGTTGTCTGGTTTTTTGTGAATCCTTCAATAACTCAAACGTCCAAATCCGTCTTTTCCCGCCTGAATATGGTATCCAAGATGAGCTTTCCGATGAGTGTCATCCCATCGTATGTCATCTTTGCCAAGTTGTATCAGCATTTAATGCTGCTGGGAGTCATCATCATCCTATTAGGTTTTACTGGATACCTCCCAACAGTCTATATCTTGCAGCTGCCGTATTATATTGTTGCGACGGTCTTGCTGTTATTTTCGTTTGGGTTAATCTCTTCAACATTATCAACCATCATTCGTGACGTTCATAATATAATCGTGTCCTTAATGAAAGTCTTGTTTTATTTAACACCAATCCTTTGGGTAATGGATGCTAAGGACCATCCTGTCATAGTCAACATCATGAAGCTGAATCCCCTATATTATATTGTGGAGGGGTATCGAGCATCGTTGTTGGGGGAATCATGGTATCTAATAGAGCATTGGGAATATACGCTTTATTTCTGGGCAGTCGTTATCATCTTGTTTTTGATAGGTTCCTCGCTGCATGTCAGGTTTAGAGATCGCTTTGTTGACTTTAAGTAAACTGGAAGTGAGAAAAGTTGGAAAAATCGGTAATAGTCAAAGATATAACAAAAAAATATAAATTATATAATAAAAACTCGGAAAAATTATTGGATCTCCTTTTGCCCAAAAGCTATGGGGAAGAGTATTTTGCTCTGAGGAATGTAAGTTTTGAAGCTGAAAAGGGCGATGTAATAGGATTTGTCGGGGTCAACGGATCAGGGAAATCCACATTATCCAATATTATTGCAGGCATTATCCCGCCAACGGACGGAAATGTCCAAACTAACGGGAAAACTGCTTTGATTGCCGTTTCATCGGGACTGAATAATCAGTTGACGGGCAGAGAAAATATCGAACTGAAAATGCTGATGCTCGGATTCGACAAAAATCAGATCAAAGAACTTGAGCCCGAGATCATCGAGTTTTCAGAACTTGGCAAGTTCATTGATCAACCGGTGAAATCCTACTCAAGCGGCATGAAGTCCAGGCTTGGTTTTTCCATTTCCGTGCATATCGATCCAGATATCCTGATTATTGATGAAGCCTTATCAGTCGGGGATAAAAACTTTGCTGAAAAGTGTTTGGAGAAAATGAACGAATTTAAGGAAAAAGGCAAAACGATGTTCTTTGTCAGCCATTCAATCGGTCAGATGAAGAAATTTTGCCAAAAGGCTTTATGGCTTGAATATGGAGAGTTAAAGGCATACGGTGCCATGAACGAAGTAATGCCGCAATATGAAGCATTCTTAAAAGAATATAACGCCATGTCTAAACAAGAACAGAAAAAATACCGTGAAGAACAAATGAAAAGGCGTAGTTCCGCAATGGTATGAAAGTGAAAAGCAGACCCGGGCTTCGGGTCTGCTTTTTTTTAGTTCAGCACTTCATCATAAGCTTTCTCAAACCGCTCGGCAGCTGAAAGGTGGGAGTATTCGTTTTCCATTTTATATCTTGCTTTCGCAGCTAACTTTGTTGCATATTCAGCGTCTTTGAGCAGAATGGAGATGGCTTGTGCCAGTGCTTCCTTATTTTTTTCTTCCACTAACAGACCATCTTCACCATCAATGAGAATCTCCTTTAAACCTCCGATTGCGCTTGCAATGACGGGTGAGCGGCAACTCATCGCTTCCAATGCAGAAATGGAAGTCGCTTCTTCCACCCCGTGGGAATGAACGCTAGGGATGAGTACGATGTCCGATGTTTCATAGAGATTATGCATTTTCTCGAATGGCACTGAACCCAGGAAAAGTACGGAATCTGATATTTTGAGCCTGGCTGCCGTTTCCTCAAGCCGCCTTCGCTGTTCTCCTGTACCTGCATAGACCAATACCGTTTCATGATGATTTTCCAGCACCTCCGGCAGAGCAAGGAGCGGGTAGATGACACCGTTCTTTTCCGTCATTCTTCTCGGAACGAAAATCATCTTTTTATGTAGGGGTATTTGAAAGTCCCGGCGGGTTTGCTCCCGCTTTGCCATTTCCGGTTTGAAAGCAGATACGTCAATGAAGTTCTTGATCGTATCCGCCTCTATATGTGCCAAATGATTTATATAGTCTTTGATCCTTCGATCGACCGTCACCACTTTTGCAGCTGACTGATAAGCTTTCCTTTCCAGCTCCCGAATGATCAAATCTTCTTCACTATCCGGAAGAAGGGCGCCCCTGCTGACTGCCTCGAATGAATAATACCCATGGACGGTTTGCACCGTTGGTATCCCGGATTCGATGGAGGCGAGCGTTGCGAAAATGTCTTGAGCATTAATGACATCATAGTTCTTTTTCAAGGCTTTAATAGATGAAGCCAATAATTTTTGGCGTTGCCGGTCATTGAAAAGCTGGCCGCTCCCCTGTTTTACTTTATTTAATAAAAATCCCGGAGCCTGGGCGAGCATCTTCCTCTTGAAAGGTGGCAATTGAGAGAAAGATAATATGTCCACATCATGGCCCCGCGACATTAAACCCTTTTTTAACGTAGTGATATGGCTCGATAGCCCTCCTTCATGAGGGTAGTTGAAAATCGTCGTGATTAATATGTTCATAATGGCTCTCCTTCTTCTAATGAATTACTTGGATGACCCAATCCTTTTCACCGCTTGCAGGCTGCTTACTTTAAAAAGAATGGATAATACGAGATATAATCCGAATACCAGCAGCGAAATGATCACTAATTCCATGATGATGGGTAATGTCATGGTTAACGGATGGATCCAGAGAGCGAGTCCGTAAATGATGATTCCGATGATGGCAAGCTTGCTGCTTTCCTGAAAAACATCCGTGAAAGCGGCCTTGTCCGTTCTTTCTGTCTTTAGCCATAGGTAGCCGAAAAGGTAAAGAGATTGCAGGAGCATGGAAATGCCTGATGCTAAAGCGATTCCGCCGACGCCCAGATAACGTGATAGGACCCAGCTGAGCAGGACGTTAAGTAATACGGCAACCAGGCAGGAATACATGGCCACTTTCATTTTCTTCAAGGCGTAGAAAGCGTTCATCAGATAATCCCGCAGTGCAAAGAACGGGAGGCAAGCTGAATAAAAGATGAATGCCCTATAAGTCACCTCGGTTGCTGAAGCATCGAATGCCCCGCGCTGGAAAGCCAGAGTGATTAAGCTGTTTCCGCTGATTAACATGACGACCATGAAAGGAATCGCTAAAAATAATAGCGACTTCAATCCCTTTAAGGTCAAATTAAGGAAAGAGCGATAGCCTATAAGTGCACGCTCGACGATTGAAGGATACAATACGGTAATCAGGGGCGTGAGGACAATGCTTAATGGCAGCCACAGCAGGCGATTCGCATAGTTCAGTGCCGATACGCTCCCTGTTTCGAGCGAAGTCGCAATAATCCGATCGACGACACTATTCAACTGGATCGCCAAAGCGGCGATGATGATTGGATAAAAGGTGTACAGTGTTTGAACGATCTGCCTTTTATGGGGCAGGAAAGCGACGATGGGCCGGATTCCGTATTTCTTCAATGATGGGTATTGAATAAGGAACTGGCTTGCTGCACCGAATAAAAAGCCCCAAGCCAATCCTTCAATCCCAAACGGAGCAGCGAACAATACAGTGGCTGCTATAATGACCGTGTTTTGTGCAGTTGAAGTGAGTGCCGGCAGAATAAAACGCTTATTCGCATTCAGGACCCCCGTCGCCATGTATGAAAGCGTGAAAAATAGTAAACTTGGCAGCATGATCCGGGTCAGTGACTCCGTCAGGGCAAGCTCAGACTCAGAAAACCCCGGGGCTGTCAACATGACGAGCGGCTTTATGAAAATCATGCAGGCAATGGTCAGGACTCCGGCTACCAGCATAAAGAAAGAGCCTAAAACACTGATGAATTCATCAGCTTTCACCGGATTGTCCGCTTTCTTTTCCAAGTAAATAGGGATGACGCCGGCCTGAAGACCGCTGCCGAGAGCCGTAAAAAGAATGGTTGGTATGAGGCTTGCCACGAAAAAAACATCTGCCAGTGATGATGCCCCGAAATAGGCGGCTATGATCGATTCCCGACCGAAACCGAGGACTTTTCCAATGGCTGCAATAATGGTGACGAGCCCGACCGATTTAATGACATGTGAAAGAGTAGGCATATTTTCAATCCTTTAAAATGATGTCCTTCTGTAAACAGATTCCCAAACAACTGTAAAATATCAGCGTAAACGTTTTATCTTCGAGAATATTGTAGAAAAGTCCTGCTAATAATGCGGCCAACATCAGGCAGATGGTAAACGCTGCTAAAGTGCCATTTCCCGATTTTAGGATTTTACGGCAGGTGAAAAAGATGAATGCAAGGACTGCAAGAAATCCCAATACGCCAGTTTGGACCAGAATCTGGATATATTGATTATCGGTATACATCCTTTCACCAATTTGGTAATCCTGATAGATTGGTGAGGAATGGGAAAGTGTGGCAGAATCTCCGAAGGTTGCTAGCCCGGTACCGATTATCGGGTGATCTGTGAAAATTTCAATTCCTTTGATTAGGACATATAACCGGCCCCATTCCGTACTTTGGTGCAGAGTTTTATCAGAGAACATCTCTGAAAAGCGATTGGAGAGGGCATGTTCGTGTTCAGGAGAGGGAGTGCTGCCAATTACCACATTTTCCATGGGAATCGATGCGGATACCTCCACTTTACTTGATGCAAATAAAACTGGGTAATAAATAAAAAGCAGGCCGAGACAAAGTGCTCCTACAGCATATTTGAGAAATGGTTTATTTCTAGTCCAAATCATAAAGACAAGCGCCGAGAACCCAAATGCAATCATCGTGCCCCGTGAATAGGTAAGCAATAATGTTCCGGAAAACAGGATGGCTGCCAGGAAGACGATCCATTTATATTTTTTCAGCGACTGAAATAGAAAGAAACTAAGGAATAACTGGATGCTTAAGTATAAGGCAAGTACATTAGGATTGGCAGGTGCTCCATAAATCCTCATCCGGTTTATAGGAGAAAGATTCCACATTTCCCATGCATGGGGAAGCAGGACCGTACGTGAAAAGATTTTCTCCACGATGCCATGCAGGCAAAGTAAGACCGTAAATATTAGGATTACCTTTAAAAAGCGAAAGATATCCTTTCTTTCTAGATTTAATTCACCGATAATGTAAAGAAGCAAGAATGTAATAAGCAAGGCACGGAGTTCAAATAGGATGGGGAGGATTCCCACTCCGGTTATGAGTGCAGCCCCGGCACCAATTAAACAAAACAACCAAAATGGCGCAGTAAAATGATATTTCGAAAATTGCCATTCGTTCTTTTTGAATCTTTCAATAAGCAAAGAAATGAATAAGGTGAGAATGATCAGGTCACCTGTATAGGTTAAGCCGCTATTCAGTTCCATCAATAAGGGACGGGCAGGGAAATAAATGAATAGAATTAATAACAGGTTTTTTTTATTTATACCGATAAAAATGAGCATCAGCGCCGTTGCCATGTAACCGGCGATAGGGTGAGGAACTGCCGATGGGACGAGCAGGCACAGAAATAGAATGGATAACGATTGCTTCTCTATAAACTTCAATTGATTAACCACCTTTGAATCAAAAATCACGTTCTATGATGTGTATGAAAAAATTTCTTGAATAATACCCCACCCTTTAGATGTATAGTACATATGAAAGGCTGAAGTGAAATGACAGAAAAGTTTGTTGAGATACTATCCATACCATTCATTGATAGCAATATGGATGAATTCATGAATGGGATGATCTATCCAAGATTGATGAATCAGGAAAAAACCTTTATCGTTACGGCAAATCCGGAAATAGTTGAGTATGCAAATGAACATCAGGATTATAAAGACATCATTATATCGGCTGATTACATCACTCCGGATGGCGTTGGTATTATTATGGCCTCTAAATGGCTAAATCAACCTTTACAAGAGCGGATTACTGGATTCGACTTGATGAATGAATTATTTCGGGTCGCTGATGAAAAAGCGCTGAAGGTGTACCTGCTTGGAGCGGAGGAAAGCGTGATTGAAGCGGCGGCCCTGAAAGTAAAAGAATCATATCCGGGTCTCGAGTTGGTGGGATACAACCATGGTTACATTGATATAAAGGATGATGCCCTGCCTAAGTCGATAGCGGATCTTGAACCTGACATCATTTTGACTGCATTAGGGTTCCCTAGGCAGGAAAAATGGGTTTCCAAGCACTATGGGCTATTCAATAAGGGGTTATTCATGGGAGTTGGGGGAAGCTTTGATGTCCTTGCGGGAAAGGTGAACCGCGCCCCGGTTATCTGGCAAAAGATGCGTCTTGAATGGTTGTACCGGCTGATCCAGCAACCTTCGCGCTGGAAACGGATGCTTGCACTGCCAAGATTCGTTTTGAAGGTTAAGCGGTTAAGGAGAACGGTACAGCGTTCCTGAATATAAGGAGTGGACTGGATGAGAATCTTGCATTTAAACGCTGGTAATGAAACTGGCGGCGGAATGTTTCATATTATGTCCTTACTGAACCAATTGAATAAAGAGGAATGTTTGCTTGGTGTATTTGAAGAAGGTGAACTTTACCGGCGGGCCATGTCTTCCGGGATACAAACCGAACTTTTCAAGCAACAATCCAAATATGACCTTTCAATTTTGAAACCTTTACGGGACTTTATCCGTCTAAATAATATAGACATCATCCATACACATGGTCCGCGGGCGAATATATATGGTGCCTTTATAAAGCGCCTCATCAAATGCCCTTGGCTTCTTACTGTTCACAGTTCACCTCATCATGACTTTTTGGGGCAGGGCGTAAAAGGGAAATTGTTTACAGGCCTTCATGTAAGGTCATTTCAATATGCCGATCATATACTGGCAGTTTCCGACCGCTTTAAGCAAGACTTGATTGATCAAGGAATCCATTCTTCAAAAATAACAAAGATCCTAAACGGAATTGACTTTGAAACGGAATTGCCTTTCCCGCTTCAAAGAGAAGACTTCGGGTTCGGGAAGGATGATTTCATCGTCATCATGCCTGCAAGGCTTGAACCGGTGAAAGGTCATGAATTTGCTTTAGCGGCATTAAGTGAAGTGGTATCGGAATTCCCGAATGTAAGGCTATTGCTTGCAGGGGACGGGAGCAGGAGATCTGCTCTGGAAGAGATGGTCTCGGAAAAGGGATTATCCGATCATGTGCACTTTTTAGGGTATCGTGAAGATTTAGAACGAATCTACCCGTTAGGGGACATCACATTATTGACTTCATTAAGCGAAAGTTTTCCACTTGTTTTACTTGAAGGAGCAAGATCGGGTCTTCCGGCAATCACAAGTGATGTCGGAGGTGTACAGGAATTGATTCCCGATCGGAGCAAGGGCTGGGTTACGGATATCGGCAATGTGGAACAGCTGAAATTGGCCATCTGCAATGCCATGGAATTAAAAAAATCCGGAGACCTGACAAAGATAGGGTCGGATTTACAAAAATTTGCAAAAAGCAACTTTTCTATAGAGATTTTAGCCAAAAACGTATATAATGTTTATTTGAGGATGAAAAATTAAAATAAGCATTTATATATAGGTTTTCATATAGATCGATATGGGTATTAGATTTTTAGTGGAATTGAGGTGGTTCTTGATGTTAATAGGGGCCTTGTTGGTATCCTTTTTATTATCCATTTTTTTGACTCCTTTTGTCGGAAAGCTGGCCTTTAAATTAGGAGCTACCGATAAACCGAATGAGCGAAAAGTGCATAGTAAAATTATGCCGCGCATGGGCGGTTTAGCTATATTTTTGAGTTTTTTCATTACCTTCTTACTTTTCATGAATGACTTTCGGGAGCAGTTGCCCCTTCTGGTGGGAGCCCTTGTCATCATTTTGATCGGGATGGCTGATGATATTTTTGAATTAAGAGCTGCGCCCAAATTCCTGGGCCAGGTTTTGGCGGCCCTCATTATCGTATTATGGGGCGGCCTTGAAGTGGAATTCATCAATTTGCCGTTCTTTACCGATACACTTGAATTCGGCGTTTTTAGTATACCGATCACAATTTTGTGGATCGTCAGCATCATTAATGCAATCAACCTGATAGATGGACTGGATGGCCTTGCAGGCGGTGTCTCAACGATCGCATTAGTGACGATTGCAACCATGGCCCTTATTAAAGGGGACCTATTTGTTGCTATGGTCGCATTGATCGTGATTGGAAGCACTCTTGGCTTTTTGAAATATAACTTTCATCCGGCAAAGATTTTCATGGGAGATACAGGTGCATTATTCTTAGGTTACATCATTGCCGTTCTATCCCTGTTAGGGTTTAAAAACGTTACGATGATTTCATTGATCGTACCGATCATCATTTTGGGTGTTCCCATTTCGGATACATTTTTCGCGATTATCCGCAGGGTCGTCAATAAACAGCCGATCTCGGCTGCTGATAAATCCCATTTACATCACTGTTTGATAAACTTGGGATTCACTCATAAGCAGACTGTCTTGCTCATTTACGCTTTAGCTGCTTGCTTTGGCTTAGCGGCCATAATCTTTTCATTTGCAACGATGTGGGGAGCTTTGATCCTTGTGACGGGACTCCTGCTGATCATAGAGATTTTTGTGGAGAAAATTGGTTTGGTCAATTCAAACTACCAGCCGTTGCTCAAGATGCTCAACTTTAAAAACAAGCCATGACCGTTTTGGAAATAGATTACTAGATTAGCTAATATAAATAAAAGCCACCAATCGTTTAAAGACGGTTGGTGGCTTTTTTGCTGTATTGAGAGTGGAACATTTAAGGCTGTCTGCTAAGCATGTCATTTCAAGTTGAAAAGGAAACCCCCACTCATGACGAGTGGGGGTTTCACGTTATTCTTGTATTTGTGATTGAACTGCTTCAGTTTGATTGCCTTCATTCGGTCCCAGGTTCAAGTGGGATTGAAGCAACAGCTTAGTGTTCGCTACTGATGTATCGTTCAGCTGATAATAATAGGTTCCGTTAATGGTAGAATCCTGACCTTCGAGTTTGATGGTTTCAAGATTGAGTCCTTTATCGGTAGTTACATATTTTATGAAACCTCTCATTTGTGAGAATTGAAGGTTCGTTGTCATATTGTCACCGACAGCTTCCATTACATCTGTATATTTCGTCAGTGATCCGGCAGAGGTTGCTTTGGCAATGATGGCCCTTAGGACTTCCTGCTGACGTTCACCGCGTTGGATATCACTATCCTTTTTACGTGTCCGTGCAAACGCTAATGCTTCCTCACCATCAACGGTCTGTAATCCTTCTTCAAGATGGATGGCATTCTTTTTGTCATGTGAATCGATTTCATTTATTTCATAAGGGACATCTACTTCGATACCATCCAATGAATCTACGACATCGATGAAAGCATTAAAGTTCATGCGAACATAATAATCGACAGGGATATCCAATAACTCCTCTACGGTGTCCATCGTCGCCTTTGGTCCGCCGGCTGCGTGGGCCGCGTTGATTTTCGTGGTTACGCCTTTGGCTGGCACGTACACATAGGAATCACGTGGAATGCTTAAAAGTTTTATAGATTTTTGATCTTTATTGAATGTGGCCAGAATTAAAGCATCCGAGCGGGAATTTCCTTTTAAGTCACGGTCCTTACTATCATCGATCCCTATGAAAAGGATCGAGAAATTATCTTCGAGCGGGTCGATCGCTGCATTTCGCTTTGCTGACGCCTCCACAGGGTCATAAGAATCACTGAATACGTTCTGGGCTTTCATATACAGGGTCGCAGCATACGTAGAAGCTCCCAGACCGAGTACCAGCAGGGGGACAAGCAACAACCAAAGCCTCTTTCGCCTTTTTTTCTTAGTTTTTTTAACTTTATAAACACGCCTAGTAGTAGACATCTTTTTCTTCTCCTTTTAAATAACGAATATCAGACATATATCGCTATTTTTCGAATCCTACAGTTTATATTTCGTCATATATCACACCTAATTTTACAATGATTTAATAATTTCGTAAAATAAATATTCTTTTCAATTATATTACAGCATAAAAAAGGAGAAATATGCAGTAGTTTATCAGGTGAATTCCTCTTCCAGATAAATCATTTCTTCCTCAGTGATATGGCCTTGACCATTTGTCAGCTCTGTAATCCATGCGGTAAATGTCTCTTTTTGTGTTTCCTCGACATATACAAGGATATTGACTTGATCAAGGTACTGAATTTCCTTTATTTGATAAATGGAAGATCGCAATTCGTTTTCCAATTTCCCAAGCCAGGTATATTCGACGGTTGTCGAAATGACCCGCATTAGTTTTCTTACGACCACACCAGTGGTATTTATTCCTTCTGAAGTCGCTTTGCTGTAAGCGCGAATGAGACCGCCAGCACCAAGTTTGATGCCGCCAAAATATCGTGTGACAACAACAGCGGTGTCTTTCAGTTCTTTTTTCTTTAGTACTTCCAGGATAGGGACGCCTGCCGTTCCGCTCGGTTCCCCATCGTCGAGGGCTTTTTGGATTTGATTTTGTTCCCCGATCATATAAGCGGAACAATTATGTGTAGCATCTTTGTGCTTTTTCTTGATTTCCTGGATAAAGTCCTGTGCGGCATCTTCGGTTTCAACTCGGGCGATGTGGGAAATAAAACGGGATTTTTCAATGATGATTTCATGTTCGCCGCGACCTGCCACCGTTAAATATTGAGTGAGCATTACTATTCCACCTTCGTACTTCCTATTAGTTGATTTATTATAAGGCTTTGCGGAAAAAGTGGCAATGACGATTCATTTACATACCGCATGTGTAAAGAAACTTTAATATAAGAAAAAGCTGTACGTGTTATAATTAATTTCATTGCCTGTTATTGTTATTAGCTGGTCAAATATTCTTAAAAGAATAACATTTTAGGAAAAACATGAGTTCTGTGCCATTATCCTGGCTTTGCTTTAACGCGTCCTCACATTTCAGGGATTTTGCCATTTAATAAATGCATCTATTTCATAAGATAATCAATGGAGCAGAATATCCCATTTGATTGAAAAGGATATTTTGTATTAGGATAATAGAAACGGTTTTCTGCCTTTAATAGGCAGACTTAATGGCCGGGAATATGGGATGTATAGTAAAAAGGTACATTTTAGGAAATCATAAAAGGGAATTAACGTATTTTTAATCTTTTTTTGGTACAATATGTTCATGAAGGTTACTTCATACAAAAGTTTCCTGAAATTTA
This sequence comes from Peribacillus aracenensis, assembly GCF_025175645.1. Lineage (NCBI taxonomy): Bacteria > Bacillati > Bacillota > Bacilli > Caryophanales > Bacillaceae > Peribacillus > Peribacillus aracenensis. The sequence continues at coordinate 19,652 of NZ_JANZMJ010000016.1, read as the reverse complement.
GCCATTCATGAAAAAGGGAAAGAACTTTTTTCCGTATACATAGTCTTTAAGACAATAAATTGTTTAAGTCTTTTGATTTAAGTGGAGGGATCTTAATGTCCATAAAAAAGGTTGATGCTAAAGCATTGGACAAGATCTTAGAAACAATGGTGAGCACTGTTAGTGAGAGTAAGGATGAGGTCTTTGATATCGGCGAACAATGCCGAAAGGATTTCGAGACATTATCAAAAGAGCTTGATGATGTGAAAATCAGGGTTGCCATTGTGATAACCGACAGCGATGCATTGGATTCGAAGGCCAGGTTTGCTCGAAAAAGGCTTTCAGAAGTCAGTATGCACTTCAACCATTTTTCTGAAGAACAGGTGCGCGATGCTTATGAAAGGGCACATAAGCTGCAAGTCGATTTACAAATTAACCGGCAATTGGAGAAAGAGCTCCGTAATCGCCGGGATGAGCTTGAGTTAAGGTTAAGGGGTCTTCAGCAGACGATCGATAAAGCGGTGCATCTCGTTTCGCAAATATCGGTAGTGCAGAATTATTTGACACAGGATCTTAAATTTGTGGGAGAAGCCCTTCAAGAAGCGAAACGCAAACAGGACTTCGGCCTGAAAATAATCGAAGCCCAGGAGCAGGAACGTAAAAAGCTCTCACGAGAAATTCATGATGGTCCTGCTCAAATGCTGGCAAACGTCATGATGCGCTCAGACTTGATAGAACGAGTGCAGCGGGAGAGAGGCCCTGATGAAGCGTTAGTGGAAATCCGCAGTTTAAAGGTCATGGTAAGGAATGCTTTATATGAAGTGCGCAGGATCATCTATGACCTTCGCCCTATGGCGCTTGATGATTTAGGCCTTGTACCTACCCTCAGAAAGTACCTGCAAACGACCGAAGACTATAATAATGGCGTGAACCTGAATTTCGTCAACCTTGGACAGGTCAAAAGGCTTCCTTCCGATATGGAGGTCGCATTATTCAGGCTGGTCCAAGAGGCTGTACAAAATTCATTGAAGCATGCGGACCCCAAACAGATTCAAGTTAAACTGTCCATTTCCAAGGAGATGGTAACCGTCGTCGTCAAAGATGATGGAAAGGGGTTTGACTCTTCGATTCAAAAAGAAGGTTCATTTGGCTTGGTAGGAATGAGGGAAAGGGTCGAGCTGCTGGAGGGTGAAATGACGATCGATTCACAACCGGGGGCAGGCACTTTGGTATTTATACAAGTTCCCTACCATGATAAATTATAGAGAATAGACATATTAAATAGAAACTAGGAGGAAGAAGCCGTTGAAGACTAGTATCGTCATTATCGATGACCATCAGCTTTTCCGTGAAGGCGTAAAGCGCATATTAGATTTTGAATCATCCTTTGATGTTGTTGCCGAGGGTGATGACGGAAGCGAAGCGATGGACCTCGTTGAAACACATAAACCTGATGTTGTTATCATGGATATCAACATGCCGACCATGAATGGGGTCGAAGCAACAAAAATGCTCGTGAACCGTTACCCTGAAACAAAAGTCATCATCCTTTCCATTCATGATGATGAAAACTACGTGCAGCATGCATTGAAAACAGGAGCACAAGGTTATCTTTTGAAAGAAATGGACGCAGATGCGTTGATTGATGCTGTGCGTGTAGTCGCTGAAGGCGGCTCATATCTTCATCCAAAGGTGACCCATAATTTAGTTAAAGAATATCGCCGCTTAGCAGCTGAAGAGGGTGCTGACCGTGATTCCGTACATACGATAGAAATCAGGAGGCCGCTTCACCTATTGACTCGACGCGAATGTGAAGTGCTTCAACTTTTAGCGGACGGGAAAAGCAACCGGGCCATCGGAGAAACTCTATATATCAGTGAAAAGACAGTCAAGAACCATGTGAGTAACATTCTACAGAAGATGAATGTGAATGACCGTACACAAGCGGTTGTCCTAGCTATTAAAAATGGCTGGGTGGAAGTGAAGTAATTAAAGCGTTCGATATGTCCGGCTCTTCAGATACCGCAATGCGTGCTGAAGGGCCGGATTTTTTTTGGTGGATAACTGATTCATATTCTTGGTTTCATAATGCAGAAAGCTATTAATGCAAATAAAGGTATTTTCAGATAGAATGGTGAATAGGATACAGAGTAAATTTTTATAAGGATGGTACTATTATGAAAACCGCAGTCGTAACAGATAGCACTGCATATATACCTAAGGAAATACGTGATCGTTTACATATACATATGATGCCGCTTAATGTCATTTTTTCCAATGAAGCTTACCGGGAGGAAGTTGATATAACTGCGGATGAATTTTATCAGGAAGTAAAGATGCAGGAGAAATTGCCGACCACTTCACAGCCGCCAATCGGGAAGTTTGTCGAGAAGTTCGAGGAACTGCAAAAAGAATATGATGATGTTATTTCCATTCATTTATCGAGCGGCATCAGCGGAACGTATCAAGGAGCGGTATCTGCAGGTGAAATGGTCGAAGGGATTAGGGTTCATGCCTTTGATTCGGAAATCAGCTGCATGGTACAGGGGTTTTACGTGATCGAGGCGGCAAAGATGGCACTTGATGGTAAAAGTGCAGAAGAAATCATGGCAAGACTCGAAGAAATGAAACCATCGGTAAGGGCCTACTTCATGGCAGATGACCTATCCCATCTGCAGCGCGGCGGCCGCTTAAGCAGTGCCCAAGCATTGATTGGCAGCCTGCTTCAAGTGAAGCCTGTCCTCCATTTTGTTGATAAAGTCATCGTCCCGTTTGAAAAAATCCGTACAAGAAAAAAAGCGATGAAACGGATTGCCGATTTACTTGGGGAAGACGCGGCAATCGGCGAGAAGTATAAAGCCGTCATCATTCATGCAAAAAGGGAAAGTGAAGCTAAGGACTGGAAAGCCGAACTTGAAGCACGGTTCCCAAATGTCGAGTTCGACATCAGCTACTTCGGTCCAGTAATCGGAACGCATCTGGGAGAAGGTTCAATGGGGATGGGCTGGTATAAAATTTAAGCTGTGACGCCTTTACTAAGTGAAGGCGTTTTTTCATGGAGTAAAAAGGAATCCGGGAGTAAAAAGCGACTGATAAGGAGGATTGTAATTTATCCGGATATGGAGGTTGCAATTTGGATTGTGTACAAGCATATCCCGAAAGTATACAGAACTACTAATTATTGGTATAGTATTTAAGTGCTATGATGCTAAAGTTCTATATTTTAAAAGGTCTTCTTCATGGGTTAACGTAAGTGATTTTTATGCCTTCCGGAGTAAAACTCAGTCTACAAAAAGTAGTGCTAGTAAATCTACACTAATTAGTTTGCAGATGAAGGGGATGTAATTCAGTTTAAGAAAAAGCCTAAAACAAGATACTCTCATTCTATGTTTGTTTATGAAAAATCCAATGGCACCCTATATTTACCAGTCCACACAGATAATTATCTTAAAAGGAACTTCAAATACATGAGTCCTGATTGGATTAAGTATCGCATTTTAAAATTATAAATAGGAGGTGAAATGTTTGAAGAAAAAAAATATCTTGATTGTCGTATCATTATTTTTTGTGATATTGGTAGGGCTTTATTGGTATAGTTCTTCAGGAAAAATATCGGGAAAGTCTGAAAATAATATGTGGAAAGCAACATACAAAAAAAATAGAGATCCTAGTGAAGTTTATGGATGGGAAGCTTCTATTAAGCAGAGTAACAAGAATAAAGATGCAGTAGTAAAAAAAATCATTTTTCAGGAAGATGATAAAGTCTTAGTTGAGGTAACCGACTTTACTCCTGGTAAAAGCGAGGATGGTATAGCCCACAAGATTAATCCTTTAGACTACCCTGACTTTTACCAAGCAGATGCTCCTAAAAAGGGATTAACCTATAAAATTTCCGTAACGTGGGAAAAAAATAACAAACAACACACGGATACATTTACTCTCGATTAATTTAAAAAGAAAGTGCAGGCTAATTCCTGCTCTTTTTATATTTTTATTTTCAAGGCTGTTGCCTAAATAATTGACTGTCCACTCACAGCACCCTGATCGGAAAGGAAAAGTATTGGCTTTAAGGGTTGGTTCCCAATGTCGAGTTCGGCATCAGTACTTCGGTCCAGTAATCGTAACGCATCTGGGAGAAGGTTCAATGGGGATGGGCTGGTATAAAATTCAAGCTGTGACGCCTTTACTAAGTGAAAGGCGTTTTTTCATGGAGGAAAAAGGAATCCGGGAGTGAAAAGCGAATGATAAGGGGGAGTGTAATTTATTAAGAAAAGGAGGTTGCAATTTGGAAAACATGAGCATTTCCCCCCCTTATTCCCCGGAACTCCAGAACCATCTCACAGGAAAACACCTTTTGGCCTTCGAAATCCCCTTCTCCCAAGAACTCCTCGCAGATCACCTCAAGAATGGGTATGTCTCGGAAACTTGCGGCGTGCAATCGGGGAACGGCAGTTATAACTGTGTACGCTGCGGTAACAAAGATCAAACGTTGTTTTATACATTCCCTTGCAAGATTTGCAAGCAAGATTGCACCTATTGCCGCTCATGCGTCATGATGGGACGGGTCAGTGAATGTGCAAAGCTTTATAGGTGGACCGGACCCTGCGTTCAGTTTACGATTCCTGACAATGTGATGAGGTGGGCAGGCACTTTATCGGCAGGTCAACAGAATGCCTCCGACTGTGTCGTTGAAGCCGTGAACGGAAAAGATGAATTCCTGGTATGGGCCGTATGAATAGCCGGGAATGAATACATAAAAAAATGACTAATTAAATACGCCAATCAATTATGACGTTGTCACCATCTAAATGAATTTCTTTTATATATGTTTGTACAATTGCTTGTTTATCCTTAAATTCTAAATCCTCAAAATCACTTTGGATATTCTCTAAAATTTCATCAGTGATTATATGTGTATCCTCGAAAGTGGACCTTTGATTCTGAATTAGTTTTTCTTTTTCAGTATTCAACTTGCTCATTTGTTTTTCCAGTAAGTCATTATTGATTAATTCATTTGTGTATAATTCGATTACTCTTTCCATTTTTTTATCTGTATCTTTTATTAGTTTTTCGTAGTTAATCGTTTGCTCTTTCTTTTGAGCCTTCGACTTTTTAATTGAAATATTTTTTAATTCACTAATCACTATTGATTCTAATTTAGATCTATTCCAAATCTTATTTTTACACTTCTCGTCGTACTCGGAAGGAAATCTTCTTGCTTTGCAAATGTAGTAATAATACTTCTGGGGATTTTTCTTCGAAATGCTCGTTGAATACGATACAAAAAGTTCATTACAACATTGACAACGTAATAGCCCGGATAAAAGGCTCATTTTAGCCTTATGAGCGTTGTGACCTTTATGGCGTTGTAATAGTGCCTGTACGCGTTCAAATTGTTCAGGGTTAATAATAGGTTGGTGTTGACCTTTATAAAGCTTACCAGCGAAGCTAACCATGCCTATGTATAAAGTATTAGCTAAGATGTCTCTATATCTTCTGAATCTCCATACCGCATGACCTTCCTCTTTCAAACTTTGTTGCATCTTTGTGATTGAACGATACTGCTCATATAAATCAAAGGCTCTTTGGATATGCTTGGCCTCTTCATCCTTAATTATCAATAACCCATTTTCCCTTGAGTATCCTGCTGGGTCATAATCCCCACCCATTGAACCCAATCCATTTTCAGCACGCTTTATGTGTCCCATTCTCATTCTTTCAGCAATCGTTTCACGTTCTAATTGTGCAAATACAGATAGTATTCCAATCATGGCTTTTCCGAAAGGAGTAGAAGTATCTAAAGTTTCTGTTATGGATACAAAATCAACTTTGTTTTTTAGAAAATGTTCTTCAATCAATTCTAGTGTGTTCTTTTGTGATCTAGACAATCGGTCTAATTTATAAACAAGTACTACATCTATGTTTTTTAAATCCTTAATCATTCTCTGTAGGTCGGGACGATCTAACGTTGAACCTGAATATCCACCATCAATATAGATATTGTAAATATCCCAGCCTTTAGCTTTACAAAATGCTTCTAAACGTTCCTTTTGTACTTCAATGCTGTAATTTTCGACTTGCTCCCGTGTACTAACGCGAATATATAGGGCCGCCTTAGTCATAATAATCACCTTTCAAATTAGAATTTAATATCTAATGGAGCCATGTACCAAACTAACTTTCCTTTGATGTGAATAGGATTAAATTCTTGTTCCTTATGATCGTAATATTGCGTTATGTGTTTTTCATTAAAGCTTTCTGGTTCCAAAGTAACTCCATTTTTAAACTTAAAGAACCTTTTTAACGTTGCATCATAACCATTAATAGCAACTGCAGCAATATCCCCGTTATTTACTTCTAAGGTAGGATCAATCAAAACTAAAGCATCAGGAGGTACAATTTTATTCATGCTATCTCCATTTACCTTTACTAAGAAAGCATGAGGATATTTATCAGCAACTTCTGAAGGAACATTCACCCATTCTTGAACTTGAATCATTTCAAGTGGAAGACCAGCTGCAATGGAACCTAATAATGGCATTGGTTTTGAAAAGCCTTCGACTTTAGGTTGTTTTAAAGGATTAATGGGATTAACTTTCGTTTCCTTATCTTCAATAATATCGCTTTTCAAAATACCAAAGTGATCAGCTATTTTTTGAATAGCACCCATTCGGGGGTCTTTTATTCCATTCTCCCAAGTAGATACAGCTTTATCCGATACTCCAGCAATTTCAGCTAGATCTTTTTGGGAAAGATTATGTATTTCTCTCAGCTTTTTTATGTTTTTACCAATACTCATTTATTTCCCTCCGGTCTGTCTCTTTATAAAATTAATATTACCCCAAAAGTAGAATTAATTCAATATAATAACGAAAAAAATCTACTTTTAGTATAGTTAATGAAAAATAAGTAGATTATGTAGATAAAAATTACTAGAATAGCGTTGACAATCTACTAAAAGTAGAATAACATGTGATTGTGAAGGTTAAAAAGCGAGGTGATAACCATGATTCTCACACTGAAACAAGCCAGATTAATAAAAGGTTTTACACAACGCGAAATAGCTAAAAAGCTTGGTGTTCATGTTCAAACTTACAGTAAAATGGAAAAAAATCCTGGTGATGTTACAATCAAGGAAGCAAAGAAGATTTGTGACATTTTAGATTTAAGTTATGATTTTATTTTTTTTAATGTAGATTCTACTTTAAGTAGAGAATTCGAGGTAGGTTCTACCTATTAAAGTAGAGGGAGGTGATCAGATGAGGATTAAGGAGGATTTAATTGTGACTAGTATATCTCTAGGGGGATATGAAGTTCCTGTTCCTATAGGGCTGTCTGAACTCCTTAATAGAGCCGGTGCTTGGAAGTATATAGCACCCGGTTCCTTGGATAATCAAATGGATCCCCTAGAGAATTATGAAAGAGAAGTTGTTAAGGAAAATGGGAATTTTAGAACGTATTTGACCTATAAAAAGCCATTAGAAAATAAGAAGGTTTCTTAAGGGGGGTATCTCATTGGGCGAATTCATGGTTTACGGTTTGATAGCTTTACTCTTGTTTTTAGGCGGCTGTATGTGTGGAAGTTCATTGACTTCAGGGCGATTGAAGGGAGGTGAGACTAGTGAAAAGCAAAATTGAACAATTCATAAATAGTTCCAATAAAGAAATAAGGAACATTGAAGAACAGCTTATTCAATTAGTAAGAGAAGAATCCAAGCAATATCGTGATGTTGAAAAAAGTTTAAATGCTTTAAAAAAACAGGTTAGATGGGATGGAAATGCAGTTTTAATTTCAATTATCGATAACGTCACTAATTCTTTCGAGAAAGAAAAAAACGGCTTATCCGTCAAATAAGCCGCCAGAAGAATTATAATGATTCAATTTTCACAATCGATGCAGTGTTATAAACAGTTTTTTGTTCATCCATTTTAAAGAAGTAGTTACCCTTAAAAAACAATTCAGTCAAGGAAGGAATCAACCCATCATGGTTATGACCCCAAAGTTCGTAAGGTTTACCTTGAGCAGAAGCAATACCTTCTTCTGGAGATTCAGTTGCCACAATTGGGCAGAAGAAATCACCTTCCTTAACAACTAAAGTTTCATTATTACTGAAAGTAATTATAGCTTTATCCATAATTACACCTCCTTTCATAGGAGAATTATACCAGATTAGGAGGTAGTAAAGTTGAAAATCAAAACTAAGGAATGGTTAGCAATGACTGAGGTAGACCGTTACATGGAAGTTTATCGTGCTTATGTAAGAAGCCAAAAATAATAAGGGAGGTGAAGCAAATGGGAAGAACGATCAAGTCTATTGATGTAATCGCTGAAGCAACTACACCTTTTATTTATACCTTTGAGGTTGGTAAGGAATTCGGTGGCCAAGCTGTGGATGACATTATCGAACATGATGGAGTGTTCAAATTGTTTAATCGCCGTGATGAACTTATTACTGAAATTAATTTACCTGTAGTTAGTGTGAATTACGAATATCCATTAGCAGCAGTCAATTAAGGAGGTGATTTCTTGAAAAGTGGTAGAAGGCCTACTAATCGACAACGTAAAGCCATGGAATGGGCAGGCATACGAGATTCAAAGGAATGGTTAGTCATAAAAAGCTTCCCTTATGAATTGCATATCGTCCACAGAATAACAGGCCGGATAAAGGAGGTTCCAATCTAGTGAGTGTAGAGAACCCAATGGTAATTGATTCATTGTGGAGGAAAGAGCCAAAAGTAATTGGAGTTTGTGAAGGATGTGGTCAAAGTATTTATTCCTTTGAAGACTTTTACGATATGCAGGATCAAGAAGAAACGGTTCTCATCCATGAAAGTTCTGAATGCTGTTTCCAATATGTTGCTGATAGATCACTTTGTAGAAACGGCAAAGAATAAAAAAAGCACTGCGCCAACAGTGCCGTTTAAAAAAATACTTATCTCACATACATTTTATACATTTTTTATCCAAATATGCAATAGGAGGAAAAAATAATGTATTTCGATTCAAAAGGGCGTACAGTGTTCAGCCCAAATAATAATTTATTAGAACCTTTTTATAAATTACTAGAACAATATGAACCTTCTATAGGTGGTAGTCATCTATATGAAGATTTAATAGAAAACTATGAATACCTTGATTCGATGTTAAAGGAAGGTGAAAAACCAAATGGATGCATTAAAGAACATCAAGAAAGATCGAGATCATGTTTTAAGGGAAATATCAGAAGCAAAAACAAAAATTGAACTTAATATACAGGCCAATGAATCCATTTCAAATTCGATTGCTCGAAAGGAACGTTTAGTTAAGCAATATAACGAAATTATTGAGCATGTAGAAGAAAAGGAAGTGAAATAATTGGAAACTACAAACGGTTCTGAAATTAAGAAAAGCAAAAAGGCGAAAGTCATTATCTACTCAAAGCCTGGGGACGGTAAAACGACAGTTGCTGGATTGCTACCAGGCAAAACATTGGTGCTCGATATTGATGGGACATGTCAGGTATTACAAGGTTACTCAAATGTCGATGTTGCCAAGGTTGACTCGAGTGATCCCCACCAAAGTATTTTAGATTTTTATGCGCATGCAAAAGCGAATATCGCTAATTACGATAACGTTTTTGTGGATAACCTTACCCATTATCAAAAGCTTTGGTTGATGAGTAAGGGCGAAAAAACGAAAAGTGGAATGCCGGAATTAAAGGATTACGCTTTATTCGATAACCACTTACTGAAGGTTATTGAAACATTCAATGGTTTAGATGCCAATGTCATCTACACTGCCTGGGAAACTACACGCAGCATTATCCATGATGACGGTCAGCAATATAACCAATTCATTCCGGATATTCGTGACAAAATCGTAAATCATGTAATGGGAATCGTACATGTTGTCGCTCGATTAATTAGAAAAGCAGACGGGACCCGCGGATTTATTTTGGAGGGTAACCAGAGCATTTTTGCCAAGAATCATCTTGATAATCGTAAAGGCTGCGTTCAAGAAGAAATATTAGTATCAACCACAAATGAAAATACAGGGGGAAATAAATAATGTCATTCTTTAAATTTGATGAGGAAAACGTAAGCACAGGATTTGAGTTAGTAGCAGAAGGGAAATACGAGGCAATCATTATTAATGCAAATGCACAAGATTTTCAGGGTCACCCAACGTTAAATCTAGACTTTGAAATTCGTTCAGATGTTCCACAAGCTCATCAGGGTGCAAAAGTTTTGTACAACACACTATATTTCCATAATGATGATCCTGAGTATAAAGAAAACAATATTAAACGTATCAACAGTCTTATCAAAGCATGCGGCTTCCCTAATGGAGTTGAATTTAAAGATCCTGACGACATGGCAAAACAGCTTTTTAACAAAAATTTGATTATTACCGTTAAGCATCAAGAAGATAAAAAAGATAAATCAAAAAAATATGCTAAAGCTAGATTCTTCGAAGCATCTAAGGTGAGTCCTCCAGAACAAACAGGACCGTCAATTACCATCGGTGATGATGATATCCCGTTCTAAATAAAATTAAATAGAGAAGTTGGTATTTTACTAGCTTCTCTTTTTTATACCCAAAAAACGATGTTTAGCACTAATTGGAGGGCAAAATGAAAGAAAATCCATACAATTTCAACGAAATCCCTGCCGAATTAAAAGCCCTTCCTCAATGGATTTTGTGGAGATCGGAAAAGCGAAATAACAAACCAACAAAGGTGCCATATCAAGTAAATGGAGAAATGGCGCAGGCGAACAATAGACGTACCTGGTCGACATTTGCAACAGCAGTCAAATTCTACTTAGAAGGCGACTATGACGGCATAGGGTTTGTATTTAGCCGGCAGGACAATTACATCGGCATCGATATTGATAAATGTGTTGTAGATGGAAAGACGAATGCTCTTTCAACAGAAATTATTGACACATTAGACAGCTATACGGAGTTCTCTCCTTCTGGGACCGGAGTCCACATCATCATTAAGGGGAACCTTCCACAAACTGTTCTAGGGACTGGCCGAAAGAACACTAAGCATGGCTTAGAAATTTATTCATATGGACGTTATTTCAGTTTCACTGGTAATCGTGAAAATTCTAATGACGTATATGATCGTACAGATGAAATTGCTGAAGTATTTGAGCAATATTTCGATGACAGTGATATACAAGGCCGCGTCAACTTAGCTGAATTTGAAAAAGACGAAATCAATATTACGAACGATGCTTTATGGGGCCGAATTTTCAGAAGCAAAAATGGCGATGAAATACGTTCGTTATTCAATGGGAATCTGATAAATGATGATCATTCAGCTAGTGATTTGGCCCTATGCAATCACCTTGCATTTTGGACAGGCAAATCTGCAACACGAATGGATACTATGTTTCGTGAATCAGCCCTTATGCGTGATAAATGGGATGTCATCCATTTTAGAGATACAAATGAAACATATGGAGAACGAACGATAGCAACAGCCATTTCTTCCACCTCTACAACAATATTAGATAACAAGGAACAATTCGAAGAATTCTCCTTTGACTTCCACAATATTGAGGAAGAAGTTGTGGAGGAAAAGCCTAAAAAGAAATTCCGTTTAACTGAACTTGGAAATGCAGAACGGATTGCATATGAATATGGTCATGTCATTAAATACGTTAGTGATATAGGTTGGTTCATATGGGATGGAAAACGGTGGAAGGTAGACAATAAAAAAGAAATTGAGCGCATCACAGCCAAAGTATTGCGCGGGCTTTATAAATCTGAGGATGAATCAGAAACAAAGTGGGCGCGAATGTGTGAAAGAAGAAATATCCGAATGAATAGTATTAAAGATTTAATGCCACTTGTCCCGGCTGAACGTGAAGATTTCGACCAACATAAATTTTTATTAAATGTTGAAAATGGAGTTATTGATTTAAAAACTGGAAATCTCCAGCCGCATGATCGTGAGCTCGGAATATCAAAAATTTCAAATGTTGAATTTGATGAAAATGCCAAACATCCAACTTGGTCAAATTTCTTGGACCAAATATTTAAAGGTGATAAAGACTTAATTGATTATATGCAACGGCTTGTCGGTTACTCCCTAACTGGAGACATCTCAGAGCAATCCATGTATTTCTTAGTCGGTGGTGGTTCAAATGGTAAATCGACATTTGTAAATACAATCAAAAAATTAATGGGAGATTACGGATCCCAAACAAAATCAGATACGTTCATTAAGAAAAAAGATACTGGTGCAAATAATGATATTGCCAGGTTAGTAAATTCGAGGTTTGTTTCGGCCGTAGAGTCAGAGGAAGGCGAAAAATTGCAAGAATCTCTTGTAAAGACTATTACAGGTGGAGAGCCAATTTTAGCTCGGTTTTTACGACAAGAGTATTTCGAATTTATTCCAGAATTTAAGGTTTTCTTTACAACAAATCATAAGCCGATTATTGGTGGTGTAGACGATGGTATTTGGAGACGTGTAAAAATTATCCCATTTACTTTAAATCTAAAGCCGCATGAACGTGATAAGAAACTGGAAGAAAAATTGTCATTTGAAATGCCAGGGATTCTAAATTGGGCAATTGAGGGTTGCTTGAAGTGGCAGCGGTTAGGGTTGCAAGACCCGAAAGTTGTAACAGATGCAACCGGTAACTACAAAGAAGAAATGGATATTTTAGCACCGTTCTTGGGTGAAATTTGTTACATTGATGAACCGAAAAATGAAGCAGTCAAAATCGAAGCGAAAGAATTATACAACGTTTATGACAATTGGTGTTTTAAATCTGGTGAACGCACATTAGGGAACAGATCATTCTATCGAATGTTAGAAACAAAAGGCTTCGGAAAATTGAAGGGCGCTGGAAATAAAACATATTTAACAGGAATTACCTTAAAAGAGAGGATGCCAGTTACTAAAGGGGTTATCGAGAACGAACAAAACAGCTTTTTTAAGGTCATTAAATAACTGTTTGGGTGTTTCAGTAACTTTTAATAACTTTTCAAAAATACAGTCGTACCAAGGGTTTGAGTTAACTTATATTGTTATTTAGTTATTTTAGTTATTTGTTTTTCTATTAATTAAAAAAATAAAAAAATATATAAGTACTATTAGGAGCAGTAATACCCAAACACCGATAACTTTAATAACTTTTCGTCTCAATCCCTTGTGGCTCTAAGGTTTAGACAGTTATTCTTTAATAACTTTTAGTTAATGAAGGCTGTTTTTCGTGATTTTAAGTAACTGGTTGATAACGAGGTGATAGATTTGCAGGTTTTAAGAATTTTAAGCTTCATATGGAAATCTGGAGCAAATATTTCTCTTGATAAAAGTGATGATCGAATTGCAATAGAAAGACCAAAATTAATTCCAAAAGAAGTTATGGATGCTGCAGAACAAAATTCTGAAAAAATCGATGAATGGTTTAAATCATGGAAAAACGCTAGTGCTGAGAAAATCACTCTTATGAAAATGGTTCATCAAATCTGTGGATGGCAGCATAACGAAAAATTAAATGATTGGTTATGTAATGAGGATGGTACATTTGCGTTGTTTGATGAATGGATGTGTTCACTTGCTAGGAATGGATGGAACGACATTTATGAAGATTTTCGGCAATTTGAAAATGATGAATCAAACAAAATGGCTAGAGAATTATACATGCGCGCTGTCAACTATGCCAAAAAGCAAAATAAAGCAGGTGAAAGAAATTGATTTCCTACCATTACTCAGATACGGAATTAAATAAAATACTAAAAACATTAACGATCGTTGTTGATACTCGTGAAAATGTAAACGGCCATATACTTGATTATTTACGGCAAAAAGATATTCCAGTGAAAATTCAAAAACTGGACACTGGCGATTATGGCTGCATGATACCTAAAAATAATGAATTGGGAATAGGTCGCGATATTTATTTAAGCAGCAGAGTGGAACGTAAAGCTCATATGGATGAAATTACAGGAAATCTTCAAAAGGATACACAAACAACATTTGAAAACGAATTAATTCGCTCTAAAGACATTCCTTTCACTTTAATTGTGGAGGATTTGCACGGTTACGAAAAAATGCTTAAAGGAAAATACCGTTCCAAGTACAATCCATTAGCGTTGCTCGGAAGACTTAATACATTTAAAGCAAAATACAATTTTGAAATCGTTTATTTAGATCAGAAATTCAGTGGGAATTGGATATATCACCATTTTTACTATCAAGCAAAGCACTATCTTAGGACCGGTGTTTTTTAATGAAGGCTATGAATGGACAAAGATACAAAGCTTTCTGTCCAGCTTGTAAATTTACAGTGTATTCAGGGAAGCGCCAACGACTAAATAATTATAAATTTTCTTGTACGTGTGGCTGTCATTTTGTCTTAGATATTAACTTTGCTAGAAAGGATTGAACTATGGTCTTACGTAAAAGAGTTGAACTTGAAAAAGACTTTTATAAAAATGAACTGCTAAATATGGGGTATTTCAAGACGCCGGAAGGTCTGCAGCTATATGAACTAACATTGAGCGAATTGGAGGATATCTACAAAGCTGAAAAAGCGAGGAGAAAACATGACGGATAAACAAAAACGCCGTACTCGAAAGTCTTTGGCTAGGAGAAAAAAGGATCGTTTAAATCGTGCTTGGAGAAACATCTTTGTTAAGTCTGGTTATCTGGAAAACAAGGGGAGGAAAGATATTTATGGCTAGGCAAATACAGCCGGTTATTATCCGCCGGCAAAGGAAGCATGAGGCTGAACAAGCTATTAAGGATTTATTAGCGAGGGGGTTTGAGGTTGTTTCCCCTCTTAAACAGGAAAATCCTCAATCTGAAATGCTTAGTATTTATTCTTTCGAGCAAAAGCGATTCCAAGTTGAAGATTTTTCTTCTCCTTGGATTGCTAAGTTGAGAAGAGTCGTTGAGTAGACACAAACTGTGTAGTAAAAAAGCCAAGTGGAATTTTCCAATCAGCTCCTGTTTTTTAGATTTTTACCGGTTTCAGTACCCGCATTGAAAATAGCTACTACCATAGTAAAGAAAAAAAGAATTTGTATTGCTGAGTTAGCTTTCCAATATCCCAAGAAATTCATGAACACAAGAATGACAAATAAAAGAGCAGTAACTATGGTTATAAAAAGGCGTACGTTAAGAGACATTTTATCTCCTCCTCATATATGTAAACTATATTTATATAAAGGTTAACATGATAAAGTTGGTTTTAATACCATTATTTGAAAATATTACTGCATAGTTCGAATAAAAAGGAGGTTTCATACTATGGGTTATTCCCGAGAAGAACAAGAAACTTCATTGGTTTTTGACAATAGTACAGGCAAGTGGACCGTTTACTCTACTGTTCCTAAACACATTCGAAAACTTGCTAATATAACAGAGTTATTTGTCCTAGAATACGAGGATGACAGACCGATAGCTGTTAGAGGAACTTTATTAGAAAAACAGGTCAGTATGAAAAATGTACCCAAGAAGCGCGAAATGACTGAAGAACAAAGACAACGAGCTGCTGAAAGGCTTTCTAAGGCTAGAAACGCTTTATAAATAAAGGAAAACTTTCATCAACTCTCTTTATAGGAGCAATTAGTCTACTTATACTTTCAAATAAAAATAACGGTTATAAATAGGAGGATTAATCAATGTCAAAAGTACAACTTAATCAAAAGGAACAACATTATGCAGATACACGGGAGGAAGCAGAGGAAATTGTTTCAGCTGCTAAAGAAAATAACAACCTTCAAATGCACAAAATCACAGAGAAATATAACAAGTACGGTCAGTATTTCTTAATTGATTTAACGTATGCTTATCAAACTCCTAAAGAAGTAATGGAGAGTCAACCACAAAACGATAATGCACCAGAAGGACAAATGAGCACAGATGATTTAGAAGAGCCGCATGAAGGTGTGGAATACACGATTGAGAAAGATGGTTCAGCAAGTGTTAGCCCTGACCAACTAAAAACGGCTGAAGAATTAATCAATTGATTGAATAAAATCCCTGAGCTTAGGCTTGGGGTGTTTTTTGAGAAATGGGGGATACAATGAGCTTTAAATTACCTGAATTAGATCGAAATGCTACGCAGTCAGCTGTGGAGTCTCATTTGGAAATATATCGCCTATATAAATACTTAATCTTTGAGGAACGAGAAGCATCGGTGACAGCAAGCTCAGAAGTACGTTATCATGGCCCAACAAATCAGACTAGTGATCAAACAGGAGATATTGCCATCTATAATGCCGATCAACAAAGATACCAAAAAGATTATTGTGAACGTACTGAATGGGCTGTCAAGCGATTGCCTAAAATGGAGAGATTTTTAATTGAAGAACGTTACATGTCCCAAGATAGTGATTATATAAATGATTTTCAAGTGTACTGTTATAAATTCCAACCTCCAATTAGCCATGTGACTTATGGAAAGATTAGATGGAAAGCTTTCTATCGGTTGGCTTTAACGCTTAATCTTGCTGTCACGGTAGGTAATTAGTTTCAAAAATGTTTCAAAAAACTTTCAAAAATATTTAGGGATTTTTTCATATTACTTTCATTCGTTTGGATTTAGATATGGTAAATTTATATCATCGGAAATAAAGAAAGGGCGGCACTCAACTTATGAGTGTCGTTATTTTTAGGACAAAAGAAGGATATGCCCTCCTGGTGTTGAATTACTTATAAGTAATTTAATAAATGGGGGTAATAATATGTCATATAGAAAAGTAAGATTCGAATACTATCAGGTTGTCTATAAAAAACGTGAGGATGGGCCTCACGAAAGAGACAGATTATTTGATTTGTTGTTATGGATGGACCAAACTACTAAACGTTCTTTAGAAGGAAGAACATATGATTACCTACAAGAACAAGCACGCCTTGAAACTGCATATTGGGATGAAGAGCTAGGTTTTTCTTTTTTGCATTTTGTACGTCTTAGAGATACGAATATACCATCAACAGCAAGGGCGTCTGCAGGAGTAGAGCCTTTAGAGTTAGAAGATGACGAGTTTATTGGGGAAGAAGTTTCAGCACTGTATGACGAAAATAATCACGTATTAATGCTTCAAAGAAATAAATTTAGCTTAGGGCCTGAGGGGATTGAGGATTATTTAAACCTAGCGTGGAATAATGAAAACGAAACTATCTATTTAAGACCAATAGCTCCGCCTAATGCATTTGAATTAGCAAGAAGAGCAGCAGAATACAGAAAAATCAACATTCGATTTGCTGATTTAAGGCAAGTGAACGCTGGCACACTAAGAGAGAGGTTTAGGTCTCCATTAGGCCAAATAATAGGGTCATTTGATCAATACCAGGGCTTAAATGCTCAAGTTGTTATAACTGTTGGAAACACTAGAAACGCTTCACTTGACGAGGAAACAATTAATGATACACTTATTGACATTGAAGAAAATCGAGAGTTATTTACAAAAGCAGAAATTGCAAGAAAAGACGATGATGATTCAAAGGTAGAGTTAATAGATCTGTTTGCACACAAAGCCCATGACTTTGGAACTTTTAGAATGGAAAGAAGAGAAAGCTTAAGTCATTTCGCGATAGCCAAAGAAATGTGGGATATTTATAGTGCTACTGAGGGATGTAATAATAGGCAACGCGATATAAATCATTATCTGAGGTAATCTATCGGAAGGGGCTAAGTGTCGTGATTAAATTTATATCATGGTTTTACCCTTTATTTATTTCAATAATTGTGGTTGTAATATCCATACGTTTTGACTTCTCATATACTGTTGAGAACTTTGATAAAGTGTTAGATGGTACGATTACTTTTAGTTCGATTGTGGTGGGTTTTTTAGGGGCGTTACTTGGTATACTGGTAAGTATAAAAGACAGTGCGATTGTTAAATCAATTTTTGATTCGAAAGAAAAGCATACTTTAAAACGTTATTTTAATGAAACATTTATAATGGGTTTTTTGGTAGTAATTCTTTCCTGTGCAATGCATGTTTTACGCGTATATCCTTCAATTACAACTAAAGTGATTTTCTATATTTGGTTAGGACTTACATGTTGGTTCATACCATCTACTCACCGGATAGTAAACATATTAATGTCTGTATTTTTCAAAACAAATAGCAAGGACAAAAATGAGCGGCCTGAAAGCAATAAAGTTATTGAAGTTAATAAACGTCAGTCCATGAAAGAGCGTCTAAAAAAATAAATATTTAATTAAAGGCACCTTATTTTTAGGTGCTTTTTATATTGGAAAATATAATAAAATATCCCAATTTATATTGACGTGAGTAAACATAAATGATATAATTAATATATAGAAAGGGGGGACAGCAAGTGGCAAAAATGGCAATCGTGCTAGGGTTGATACTAACATCGCTGATGATAGTAGAAAAAATCGTAGACATACTTACAAAAATAAAAAAGCTCAAAAATGACGCTACCGACAAGTAAGCAATCAAAATTTGAGCCGAGGGAGAGAAGTTCACGGCTTCTCTTCCTTAATAAGAATTATAACAGGATGCCACTTGTTAAACAATATGATGAAGAATGTAAAAGATTACGTAGTACTTTTGATTTTAGCTTATCTCTTGTATTTTCAATACAAGGTGCATGATGGTTTATTAAAGAGCGCGTTGGATATCTTACTTATTATCTTGATGTCACTCATGATAGTGGATAAATCCCTGGATATTTATCGTAAGATTAGAGAACGGAGGTCGTGATGTATACATTTAATTCAAGAGAAGAACTTGCAGAATTCGTTCAGAAAGAAATTATCAACACCACTGAAGCCTTAGATATCTTACAATGCTCTAGACAAAACCTGAATAACTTAGTCAAAAGGGAAGTCATCAATCCAATTAAGGATTTGCCCAGAGATAGGCTTTTTCTTAAAGAAGATATAGTAAAACGTAAAAAGTATATGGATGAAAAAAGGGAAGCATCATCATAAAAAGATGGTGCTTTTTTCTATGGAGAAAGAAGAGGGAGGAGGAAATAAAAAACGACCCATAAAGGGTCAGATACTTTTCTTCATGCCACAATTGCGACACTCGCGAATATAGACATAGTCCTTAACGGAACTTTTAAACTGGGCTTTATCACAATTATCACATTTACCACTGTTAATATCAGGTTGGTCTTTATAGTCGTAAACAATGGATGTATCATAGCCGTTGTATTTTTCTTCAGTCAATGCTAATCACCTTCAATAATGGATTCAACTTTATATATGATATCAGATATTTATTAAGGGAGGTAGAGGGGGAGTGACAGAGTATAAGACAGAAGCACAGAAGCAAACTTTCTATAAGTCAGGGGCATGGAACAAGCTAAGGCAGCAGGCATTGGATAGAGACAATCGTGAGTGCCAACAGTGTAAGCGTGAAGGCAAGGTGCATGTGGACTCTAAGAAGGTTGACGGAGAACGGAAGAGTATAGAGCTTAACGTCCATCACAAGTACGAGATTGAAGATTATCCGCAACTGGCATTGGTGTTGGATAATCTCGAAACCTTATGCCTGAACTGTCATAACAAGATGCATGACCGTGTTTTTGGAGGGACAAAGCAGAAGAAATGGGATGATGAGAGGTGGTAACACCCCCGGGTCAAAAACTTTTGCATATATTTTTTAACCCGCGGACCGGGGGAGGGGCCCAACTGTCTGAAAATATTTAAAAATTAGGCTTTCACATTAGGGGTGTTGG